>NZ_JBXUGI010000090.1:0-203 GCF_057180465.1 Chryseobacterium sp. HNCC26DJ238 | reverse complement strand
GTAATGATTACCGTGTACGTTCCGGCAGCCAATCCTGTTCTGTCCTCCGTCGTGATTCCACCACCCCAATTGAATGTGTATGGTGCAGTTCCTCCAGCCGGAGTTAAGTTAATAGATCCATTAGAAGCTCCGTTACATGCTACATTCGTTACTACAGTAGTTCCTGAAACTGCTGTTGCAGGTTGAGATACTATAGCATTTAC
>NZ_JBXUGI010000089.1:0-219 GCF_057180465.1 Chryseobacterium sp. HNCC26DJ238 | reverse complement strand
AGATTAAGTTATAGTGATACGAGTAAGGATGGAGTTATTCAGCCGAGAACATATTATTACCAGCAGTGTGATGGACCGTGGTCACCATGGAACCCGCCGAACTGTATTGATTACTGGAAGCCGGGAGAAATAGTCGAAGTCAATAATTATTACCCTTTCGGTTTGCTGCATAATTATACAGCGACAACGCAAAATGCTTATCAGTACAAGTACAATGGC
>NZ_JBXUGI010000088.1:0-226 GCF_057180465.1 Chryseobacterium sp. HNCC26DJ238 | reverse complement strand
TGACGAACAAGTCGTCTAAGCGTGAAAATATAGTTACGTTTGAAAATAATATTAATTTAGGAAGCAAAGGATAAATCAATAAACAATTTTATAAAGCACATGTGTTTTCAAGCTTAAGCAACTTGTTTGCTACACTTTGCCTCTTAAACTATGAATGATGAATGATAATCTTTGCGTTAAATAAAAGAATACAATATACACGAAGTTTTATTTTAAATTTAAGGAG
>NZ_JBXUGI010000087.1:0-231 GCF_057180465.1 Chryseobacterium sp. HNCC26DJ238 | reverse complement strand
GCTGACGGAGTAAAAGTAAAGAAGCTCTTTGGAGACATAGAAACGAATTATCTTGATGGATTTCAGTATAAGTCAACCAAACCTTCAGAAGGTTCAGATGGAGGATTCGTTGTGATCGATCCTGACGAGATTGCGGTAATGAAACTGAGAATTATTCCTACAGCGGAAGGATATTATGATGTACTGCAAAATCAGTACATATATAATTACACAGATCATCTGGGTAATGTA
>NZ_JBXUGI010000086.1:0-241 GCF_057180465.1 Chryseobacterium sp. HNCC26DJ238 | reverse complement strand
GATAAATCAATAAACAATTTTATAAAGCGCATGTGTTTTCAAGCTTAAGCAACTTGTTTGCTACACTTTGCCCCTTTAATTATGGATGATGAATGATAATTTGCGTTAAATAAAAGAAGACAATATACACGAAGTTTTATTTTAAATTTAAGGAGCAAAGATTGATAATTAATTTGTAACATAAAAAAAAATTTTAACGCAAAGTTTTGTTTTAAAACCGCTTATTTTAAGGAGCAAAGAA
>NZ_JBXUGI010000085.1:0-244 GCF_057180465.1 Chryseobacterium sp. HNCC26DJ238 | reverse complement strand
CACTTATTCATGGTCTCCATCCGGAGGTACTGCTGCTACGGCAACAGGATTAGCTGCGGGTACTTATACAGTAACTGCTACTGATGCTAACGGATGTACACTGACAAGAACTGTTACGATTACTCAGTCAAGTGCTGTTTCAGGAACGACTGTGGTAACCAATATTGCATGTAACGGAGGATCAACCGGATCTATTAATTTAACTCCAGTAGGAGGTTCTGCACCATACACATTCAATTGGGGT
>NZ_JBXUGI010000084.1:0-249 GCF_057180465.1 Chryseobacterium sp. HNCC26DJ238 | reverse complement strand
AAAAAGTTAAATTCGCCAAAATATAATAATTAAAAACTCAAGTATGAAAAAAATCTATGTGAGTACCTGCCTTCTTTGCTTCACAGGTCTGTCATTCGGACAGGATTTAATCTGGCAACATGATATCAGATCATCAACTCAAGACTTCCTTTCCCAGGTAACTACAACCATTGACCAGCAGTATCTCATCAGCGGAAGTGCCATTCAAAGCTCCAACCTTCAACAGGCTAAAGGATCTCAGAACAATGG
>NZ_JBXUGI010000083.1:0-263 GCF_057180465.1 Chryseobacterium sp. HNCC26DJ238 | reverse complement strand
TTGGGGGTTCTGCACCATACACATTCAATTGGGGTGGTGGAATCACGACAGAGGACAGAACAGGATTAGCTGCCGGAACGTATACTGTAATCATTACCGATGCGAACGGATGTACTGCTACAGTAAATGCTACAGTATCTCAACCTGCAACAGCAGTTTCAGGAACGACCGTAGTGACGAATGTAGCATGTAATGGAGCTTCTAATGGATCTATTAACTTAACTCCGGCTGGAGGAACTGCACCATACACTTATAACTGGGGA
>NZ_JBXUGI010000082.1:0-268 GCF_057180465.1 Chryseobacterium sp. HNCC26DJ238 | reverse complement strand
CCGCTATCCCGGCCACCGTTTTCTGTCGTTTGGCGTTGCCGTATTTGCGTGTGCAAAAGTAATAATTTATTTTATTCTGACCAAATGTTTTTTGAAGAAATTTTAAAGTTTTTTAAGTAACCCTGATCCCCTTTTCAAAACATTCAATCCGTTACTCCTGCGCTCCCCGTATTGGGATTGCAAAGATACAAATCTTTTCTAAACTCACAACTTTTTATCTCTAAAAAGTAAAAGTTTTTTTTAGATTCTGAATCCTCTAAAAGTAACC
>NZ_JBXUGI010000081.1:0-271 GCF_057180465.1 Chryseobacterium sp. HNCC26DJ238 | reverse complement strand
TCGCTACCACGGCCACCGTTTTCTGTCGTTTGGCGTTGCCGTATTTGCGTGTGCAAAAGTAATAATTTATTTTATTATGACCAAATGTTTTTTGAAGAAATTTTAAAGTTTTTTAAGTAACCCTAATCCCCTTTTCCAAACATCCAATCCGTTACTCCTGCGCTCCCCGTATTGGGATTGCAAAGATACAAATCTTTTCTGAACTCACAACTTTTTATCTCTAAAAAATAAAAGTTTTTTTTTCAGATTCTGAATCCTCTAAAAGTAACCT
>NZ_JBXUGI010000080.1:0-310 GCF_057180465.1 Chryseobacterium sp. HNCC26DJ238 | reverse complement strand
TATAAATAAAAATTTTAACGCAAAGTTTTGTTTTAAAACCGCTTATTTTAAGGAGCAAAGAATGACGAACAAGTCGTCTAAGCGTGAAAATATAGTTACGTTTGAAAATAATATTAATTTAGGAAGCAAAGAATAAATCAATAAACAATAAAATAAAGCACATGTGTTTTCAAGCTTAAGCAACTTGTTTGCTACACTTTGCCTCTTAAACTATGAATGATGAATGATAATCTTTGCGTTAAATAAAAGAGTACAATATACACGAAGTTTTATTTTAAATTTAAGGAGAAGATTGATAATGAATTTGTAA
>NZ_JBXUGI010000079.1:0-322 GCF_057180465.1 Chryseobacterium sp. HNCC26DJ238 | reverse complement strand
GGGGGAGTTTTCCAGGATTTTCTCCGCATAGATTTTCTCAGCTCCGTAGATCTCAGGCTGCGTGGCATTGGCAAGGGGATTGGGAACGATGGCTCCATTCAGAGTGTTCGACTGCGGTACGGGAAGGTAATCTTTTACCTGTCTTCCGAATCCGTCGTATTCGATGTGGGTCACAACATCTTTTCCTGTAGGTGAGGCTTTAATATTAACGACCTGTTTGGGTCTTCCCAGGCCGTCGATATACTGAACGGTTTCAGCGGTTTTGGAAGGAGTTGTTCCTGTATAATCTAAATAGGTTTTCGTATATACATAGTTTTCGTTT
>NZ_JBXUGI010000078.1:0-350 GCF_057180465.1 Chryseobacterium sp. HNCC26DJ238 | reverse complement strand
TTATACTTGTATTGATAATTTGAGTTTCCACTTAAATAATTATATCCTTCATGCTTCAATCCAAAAGGATAATAATTATTTTCATCAACAGGATTTGCATTTCCTGATCCATCTTTCTGATAACTTAGCCTTACATTGCCTAAGTGATCAGTATAGTTGTAAATATAACTATTATTTTTGAAATCATAATATCCTTCTGACGTGGGAAGAAAGTCCAAGGTCATCATTCCCTGGCTTCCGGAATACTGGAAACCATCGAGATAATCAGTACTGTTGTATTGCTCTGCTTTACCCTTATTGAAAAAATAAGTGTATTTTTTTCTCAGCTTTGTGCCGTCTGCACGGTACAG
>NZ_JBXUGI010000077.1:0-352 GCF_057180465.1 Chryseobacterium sp. HNCC26DJ238 | reverse complement strand
GTAATACTGCCGCCTGCAAATAGGCTCCAGCCTAAACCTACATCACCGGCTTTATCATCAGGCTTTGCATTAAGCGGGTGATATTGTAAAGATACCATAGCCGTTATCTTGCTATTAGCTGAAAGACTTGTGATAGGTATCTTAATATCAGGAATTCCTGTATAATTGCTTACGGGGACTTCCTCAAATTTCATCAGACTGTTTGCCGCAGGTGCTGCAGTAAATAACTGTTTGAGATTATCCACAGGGTTACTAAAAGAACCAAGATTTGGATTTGCTTGTGCAATGACGTTATTGGCTAGTATAATTCCAGCACAGACTATAATTTTCTTCATCTGAGTTTTATTTTTTA
>NZ_JBXUGI010000076.1:0-361 GCF_057180465.1 Chryseobacterium sp. HNCC26DJ238 | reverse complement strand
ATTTTTAATTGGCGGCTACACGCAGGCAGAAGGAAGAATTGAAGCAGATGATGAAACTTTCTGGATGCTCTACCTCGACCAGAACGGAAATGAACAATGGAGAAAGCACGTCAAAGGAGAATCCAGGAAGAAGGAAGAACGGTTATCGGATATCAAACTGAACCGTGACGGTTCTATTATTTTAGCAGGAACCAGTGCTGAGGAACTGGGCAGAGAAAACTGGAAGATCGTGAAACTGGGCGATAAGCAATTGGATCAGTTGATTGAGAAGCAGGATATCAAGATCTATCCTAACCCAGTTTCAGATTATGCGTACGTAGAAATCGGTTTTGACCCTTCGGCAGGCTCAGGGCAGGGTTTC
>NZ_JBXUGI010000075.1:0-364 GCF_057180465.1 Chryseobacterium sp. HNCC26DJ238 | reverse complement strand
ATTTTCTTTAAAACTGAAAAATCCTTCTGAAGTACCCACAAAATCAAGTACGAAAGCAGATTCCAATCCTATAGGCTGTGGAGCCACCTTCCGGTAGGCACGCTCTTCGTAGGCAAATTCAACCGGACAAAACATGCATGGAGTTGTAACCTGAGTCTGGTTATAATGAAACCCATCAAGATAATCAGTAATTTTGGTAGTGACATTTCCTGAACGCTCGGGAACTGATGTAAATTTTTTTCTGAGCTTTACACCGTCTGCCCTGTACAAATAATCCAAGTTATAGCTTCCAAAAGCAGGATTGTAGGGCTGAAAAATTGACATTTTTGAAGGAAGGTTCAAATGATTATAACGCATATTAAAT
>NZ_JBXUGI010000074.1:0-371 GCF_057180465.1 Chryseobacterium sp. HNCC26DJ238 | reverse complement strand
CCGGGGACAGTCTAACAATGGTTTTAATGTAATAATGTAGCAATCTTGTCAATGTAACAATGAAACAGTCCTATCAATGTAGCAATCAATCAGTCTTGTCAATGTAACAATGAAACAGTCCTATCAATGTAGCAATCAATCAGTTTTGTCAATGTAATAATGTAGCAATATTCAATGTATCAATGCATTAATTGTGTCAGTGTAACAATAATCGATGTCGTGATATGACAAAGTTGGATCTGTATTCTCATAAATCGTTTCACCTACCCATTGATTGTTACATTAGTAAAATTGATCCATTATTACACTATTGTATTCTGATGAGTTGTCCACCTAACCATTGATTGTTACATTAATTCGATTGATCCATT
>NZ_JBXUGI010000073.1:0-376 GCF_057180465.1 Chryseobacterium sp. HNCC26DJ238 | reverse complement strand
CGTGATGTCCGCTTCTTTGAAACCCTGACCTGATGTCGAAGGGTCAAAACCGATTTCTACGTACGCATAATCTGAAACAGGATTCGGGTAGATCTTAATGTCCTGCTTTTCGATCAGCTGGTCAATCTGTCTGTCTCCCAGTTTCACGATCTTCCAGTTTTCTCTGCCCAGTTCCTCAGCACTGGTTCCTGCCAAAATAATAGATCCGTCACGGTTCAGTTTGATATCCGATAACCGTTCTTCTTTCTTCCTGGATTCTCCTTTGACGTGCTTTCTCCATTGTTCATTTCCGTTCTGGTCGAGGTACAGCATCCAGAAAGTTTCATCATCAGCTTCAATTCTTCCCTCTGCCTGCGTGTAGCCGCCGATTAAAAAC
>NZ_JBXUGI010000072.1:0-379 GCF_057180465.1 Chryseobacterium sp. HNCC26DJ238 | reverse complement strand
TCCCGAATGTTCGGGACTCTGACCAACTGAGCTAAAACTCCCGTAGGCTGAAATTCTGTATCACAAAGCATTTCCAGTAATTTTTTTGATTTTTGTTTCTTAATAAACCTTTCAATTTTTATAGCTATGGTTTTATCGATGGAAACCTCAAAAAGCGCAACCATTTTCCAGGGGCGAAATTTTCTGGTGAAAGTGTTGAAGTTTTCCTGTTCGTTGTGCTTCGCAAGTCTTGCTGTAGGAGATTGCGAATATCCAACATAGAATTTATGAGCGGACTCAGAGAACAAGATATAGATATAATACATAAAAAAAACCACAATCATGTTAGACTGTGGTTTTGCTCCTCCTCTTGGGCTCGAACCAAGGACCCTCTGATTAA
>NZ_JBXUGI010000071.1:0-383 GCF_057180465.1 Chryseobacterium sp. HNCC26DJ238 | reverse complement strand
GGGGATTAGAAAAAACGTAATTATTCAAATAAAATTTGTTTGCCCCGACCCTAAAGGGAGCAAATTTTATATCAAACTTAGTTTTATGATAAAATATTTCTTTCTTTATAATAAATAGGCATTCCTATATTTAATGAAAAGTCGTACTTCCAAAAATCTAAAAAAGATTAGAAAAAACTTAATTACTCAAATAAAATTTGTTTGCCCCAACCCTAAAGGGAGCAAATTTTATATCAAACTTAGTTTTATGATAAAATATTTCTTTTTTTATTATAAATAGGCATCCCAATATTTAACTAAAAGTTGTACTTCCAAAAATCTAAAAGGGGATTAGAAAAAACTTAATTACTCAAATAAAATTTGTTTGTCCCGACCCTAAAGGG
>NZ_JBXUGI010000070.1:0-429 GCF_057180465.1 Chryseobacterium sp. HNCC26DJ238 | reverse complement strand
TTAAAAACTTATGAAGACATTACGTTCAATACAAGGGATTATCCCACAAAACAGGTAACTACCCTTTCAGATGCTAACATTGTGGAAACGAACTACCAATACGCCCATGAGAAAGGTAATCAAAGGTTGATCAACGCCAATATGATAGGTATTCCTCTGGAAACTTCTGTCGTTCAAAAACAGAATACTAATGATCCCGGAAAAGTTGTTGCTAAATCGGAAACCAAATTTGATAACCCTGCGCACCTATTCCCGAGTTCAGTTCTGTCTTATGACCTTCAGAACAACAGTTCTACCGAACTCACCTATGACCAGTACGACAGTAAGGGGAATCTCCTGCAGTACACCACCAAAGATGGTATCACGACCTCTATCATCTGGGGATATAATACAACCCAGCCCATTGCGAAGATCACAGGAGCCACCTAC
>NZ_JBXUGI010000069.1:0-480 GCF_057180465.1 Chryseobacterium sp. HNCC26DJ238 | reverse complement strand
TTTAGCAGATTGCATAAATAAAACTTTGCGTTAAGAAAAACTCAATACTGCACTTTCCTATAATTAAAAAAGATTTTTAAACACGTCAGGTTTTGTCGCATCGCCTCTTTATTTTCGCAATCCATATTAAGTTTGGATGAAATATCCCCATAAGTACTACAATATCCGTTAAAAAAAAGTTAAATTCGCCAAAATATAATAATTAAAAACTCAAGTATGAAAAAAATCTATGTGAGTGCCTGTCTGCTTTGCTTCACAGGTCTGTCATTCGGACAGGATTTAATCTGGCAACATGATATCAGATCATCAACTCAAGACTTCCTTTCCCAGGTGACCACCACCATTGACCAGCAGTATCTCATCAGCGGAAGTGCCATTCAAAGCTCCAACCTTCAACAGGCTAAAGGATCTCAGAACAATGGATACGACTTTAAGCTCATCAAGCTCAACCAAAACGGGGATACCGTATTTGAAAAATAC
>NZ_JBXUGI010000068.1:0-490 GCF_057180465.1 Chryseobacterium sp. HNCC26DJ238 | reverse complement strand
TGGATGTACACTGACAAGAACTGTTACGATTACTCAGTCAAGTGCTGTTTCAGGAACGACTGTGGTAACAAATATTGCATGTAACGGAGCTTCTAACGGTTCTATTAACTTAACTCCGGCTGGAGGTTCTGCACCATATACTTATAACTGGGGAGGTGGAATCACGACAGAAGACAGAACAGGATTGGCTGCCGGAACGTACACGGTAATTATCACCGATGCGAACGGATGTACTACTACAGTAAACGCTACAGTAACTCAACCTGCAACAGCAGTTTCAGGAACGACTGTAGTGACGAATGTAGCATGTAATGGAGCTTCTAACGGTTCTATCAATTTAACTCCGGCAGGAGGAACTGCACCATACACTTATAACTGGGGAGGTGGAATCACGACAGAGGACAGAACAGGATTGGCTGCCGGAACGTACACGGTAATTATTACCGATGCTAACGGATGTACTGCTACGGTAAATGCAACCGTAACGCAG
>NZ_JBXUGI010000067.1:0-516 GCF_057180465.1 Chryseobacterium sp. HNCC26DJ238 | reverse complement strand
GGAAAAATTTTAAACATAAACATGTTTTTGAAGAAGATGAAGTCTGACAAGTAGCGAAATGTACGGGAAAGTAAGAATGGACAGCCTTTTGAATGAGGTATTGAGGGTTGGCAGGTAGAGCGTTTGCGTGGAATTTCATAGGTAAATACCGGGTATGATCGCTATTTTATGATGAATATTGGTTTTTTAACGCAAGGATAAACTAAGGTGTGGTGAAATTATGTTACATAGTAAGGTAAACAAAGCCGTTTCACTCAGTAAAGTAATACAAAGGTCATAAGGCAAAGCTGGTTCTTATTATATATAGTATGAAAGATCATTTTTTTGCAAGACTTATTATAAGGTATCCTGTTGTGCGGTCAAGAGGCTTTGAAATAAAGTAAAGAAGTTTTTACGATCACTATCCTTCATTCCTTAACCACTCCCCTAGCCGGGATTGAAGCGGCATCCTTTTTCCAAAACGGATCGAAGATAGCCAGGCGAAAAAGATACAGCGCAAAGCACGAATAAGCTCCC
>NZ_JBXUGI010000066.1:0-518 GCF_057180465.1 Chryseobacterium sp. HNCC26DJ238 | reverse complement strand
AGGTGAGTTCTCAAGGATCTTCTCCGCATAGATTTTCTCAGCTCCGTAGATCTCAGGCTGCGTGGCATTGGCAAGGGGATTGGGAACGATGGCTCCGTTTAATGTGTTCGACTGCGGTACAGGAAGGTAATCCTTTACCTGTCTTCCGAATCCGTCGTATTCGATGTGAGTGACCACGTCCTTTCCTGTTGGAGAGGCTTTTACATTGACGACCTGTTTGGGTCTTCCTAATCCGTCGATATACTGAACGGTTTCCACACTTTTTGGATTGGGAAGGGCAGGATCAGAGAGATAGGTCTTGGAATAAACGTAATTTTCGTTCGTGCTCAGATTTGTGCTCTGTGCATGGGACAGTCCCACTACAAACAGGGCACTGATCGGGATGATTATTTTTTTCATGAGATGTGTCTTAGTGTTTGTAATTGTATTTGAATTCTTTCAGGATCTTGCCTGTTGCATTATTCTCCCTTATTTCTTTGAGCCTGTTGGCAGAATCATAGAGATAGACTTCCCTGATC
>NZ_JBXUGI010000065.1:0-530 GCF_057180465.1 Chryseobacterium sp. HNCC26DJ238 | reverse complement strand
AGAAATTCATACAGCAAGACTGATGAAGATGCTACTTTCATGCGGATGAAAGACGATCATATGATGAATGGACAGCTCAAACCGGCTTATAATGCACAGATTTCCACGGAGAATCAAATCATCGTCAATTATACGATTCATCAGCAAACCAATGATATCAATACCTTGGAGCATCATTTGGGAAATTTTGTGAAATTATATGGGAAAAACAAACTCGAAGAATTGGAAGAACTCACAGCCGATGCAGGTTACGGAAGCGAGCAGAACTACGAATTATTGGAACAGAACAATATTACACCATTTGTAAAATACAATACCTTCGACAGAGAGCAAAATGCCCGTTATCAGGCAAAACATAAGACTTTTAGCAAAGAAAATCTGCATTACAATAAGGAAGAAGATTTTTACGTGTGTCCGATGGGACAAAAGATGGAAAAAACGCACGACAGTACCCGAAAAACCAAGACCGATTATCCGCAAAAACTATCGCATTATCAGACAAAAAACTGTGAAGGATGTCCAATTAGAGG
>NZ_JBXUGI010000064.1:0-556 GCF_057180465.1 Chryseobacterium sp. HNCC26DJ238 | reverse complement strand
AATTACTGTATACGTTCCCGCTGCAAGACCGGTTCGGTCTTCTGTCGTGATTCCACCACCCCAGTTAAAAGTGTAAGGTGCCGTTCCTCCTGCTGGTGTTAAGTTAATGGCTCCGGTAAAACCTCCGTTACAGGCTATATTCGTCACTACCGTTGTTCCACTCACTGCAGATGCTGGTTGGGTTACCGTAGCATTTACCGTTGCGGTACATCCGTTAACATCGGTGATGATTACCGTATATGTTCCCGCTGCAAGACCGGCTCGGTCTTCCGTGGTCACACCACCACCCCAGTTGAAAGTGTAAGGTGCCGTCCCTCCTGCTGGTGTTAAGTTGATGGCTCCGGTAGAACCTCCGTTACATGCTATATTCGTTACTACCGTGGTTCCACTCACTGTAGAAGCTGGTTGGGTAATGGTAAATGTTCTTGATAAGGTACATCCGTTAATATCAGTAACAGTCACTGTATAAGTACCCGCAACTAATCCTGTTGCCGTAGCAGCAGTTCCTCCGGATGGAGACCATGAATAAGTGTATGGTGCAGTTCCTCCTGAAACG
>NZ_JBXUGI010000063.1:0-562 GCF_057180465.1 Chryseobacterium sp. HNCC26DJ238 | reverse complement strand
TGTTTCAGGAGGAACAGGACCTTACACCTATTCATGGTCTCCATCTGGAGGTACCGCTGCAACCGCTACCGGCCTTTCTGCGGGAACTTACACAGTGACTGTTACTGATGCTAACGGATGTACCTTATCAAGAACATTTACCATTACCCAACCAGCGTCTGCAGTGAGTGGAACCACGGTAGTAACGAATATAGCGTGTAACGGAGGTTCTACCGGAGCGATCAATTTAACGCCAGCGGGTGGAACAGCACCTTACACTTTCAACTGGGGTGGTGGAATCACGACAGAAGACAGAACAGGATTGGCTGCCGGAACGTACACGGTAATTATCACCGATGCGAACGGATGTACTGCTACAGTAAACGCTACAGTAACTCAACCTGCAACAGCAGTTTCAGGAACGACTGTTGTAACGAATATTGCTTGTAACGGAGGATCAACAGGATCAATTAATTTAACTCCAGTAGGAGGTTCTGCACCATACACATTCAATTGGGGTGGTGGAATCACGACGGAGGACAGAACAGGATTGGCTGCCGGAACGTATACTGTAATTATTACA
>NZ_JBXUGI010000062.1:0-571 GCF_057180465.1 Chryseobacterium sp. HNCC26DJ238 | reverse complement strand
CCTTTCAATTTGGCATTAATGTTTTCTACCGTTTGCCGGATTTTTTCTTTACTGATTTCTTTAAATTCCGGCGGTTCAGGATCTTTATCTTCTTCCCTTGCCACGCTTTGGGCGTATTTCCAGAGCTCTTCCAGCTGACGAAGCATTTTTTCTTTATTGGTTTTAATGGCATTTGCCCAAACAAAAGTGTATCGGTTGGCTTGTGCTTCAATTTTGGTTCCGTCTACAAACACCTGTCTCATGCTCACCAAACCTTCCTCTGCCAAAAGCAAAACCACCTGGGAGAAAATATCCTTGAAGGCGGCTTCAAGTTTATGGGTCCGAAAACGGTTCACAGTATTGTGATCCACGATGCTCATATTGGAGAGCCACATGAAGTTGATGTTTTCACGAAGAGATTTTTCAATTTTCCGGGATGAATAAATGTTGTTCATGTACGCAAAAACCATCACCTTAAGCATCATCACGGGATGATAGCTGGGATTTCCTTCTGTGCTGTAAGCTTTTAGAAGAGGATCGATGTTTACCTTCTCTAAAATATCATTGACGATTCGAACAGGATGATTTTCAG
>NZ_JBXUGI010000061.1:0-589 GCF_057180465.1 Chryseobacterium sp. HNCC26DJ238 | reverse complement strand
ACCTCCGATGATGTATCCTGTAGAGGTCATCGCTAAAGTTCTCAGGTGGTCATCTCCTTTTCCTCCGTAATTTTTCTCCCACTCAACTTTTCCTTCTTTCGATATTTTAACGATCCAATAATCTCCTTCACCCTCATTATCCGTCTTTTTAGAATAAATATTCAGCTTTAACTGGGAATTCTCGGGCGATGAATCTCTCAGCTCCTTTCCTTTGGAGGGATTGAGGGAGGATGCACTCCTCGAATACATGCCCAACAGAACACCGCCGTCAGCGGTCGGGATCATTTTTTCCACTTCATCATTTCCTCTTCCGCCGAGGATCAGCCGGGAAACTTCTTTTCCGTTCTTATCGAGCCTGATGATCATGACATCTTTAGAACCGAAACCATCGGGTGAGTTCTGGACATTGCCTGCAACAACAAATCCTAAGTCAGTGGTCTGGATGACCGCTCTGGCTTCATCGTCCTGGGCTGTGCCTAATGTCTTCTGCCAAATTTCATTTCCCTCCGAGTTTGTTCTTATCAGCCATAAATCTGAGCCTCCTTTGGAATCCTCCTTTTTATCCAGCCCTTTTCCGGAGTACGAAGTT
>NZ_JBXUGI010000060.1:0-596 GCF_057180465.1 Chryseobacterium sp. HNCC26DJ238 | reverse complement strand
CCAAGAGAAGTTATCACATCACCACCAACTCCCACCATCGCTTCAGAAAGCATAAAAATATGATATCGGATTACCAGATCACCAAGCCGAATCAGGTTTGGGTTGCAGACATTACTTATATTGGAAACAGAGCGAATCCGAGTTATTTAAGTCTGATAACTGATGCTTATTCCAAGAAAATCGTGGGGCATCATGTAGCAGATAATTTGAATACAGAAAGCAGTTTAATAGCCTTGAGAAAAGCTTTGAAAAACAAAAAGGTCAACTTAGAATCGTTGATTCATCACTCGGATAGAGGTCTTCAATATTGCTCGAATGAGTATCAAAACTTACTGGAAAGAAACAGCATTAAATGCAGCATGACACAGAACTCGGATCCGTATGAAAATGCAGTAGCAGAGAGGATAAATGGTATTTTGAAACAAGAATTTAATATTGACAAATATGATCTGGAAACAAAATTGAGAAGACAGGTTGTAAATGAATCGATTCAAATCTATAATGAAATAAGACCTCATTTTTCAAATCATTATCTAACTCCAAATCAAATGCACGAACAGGAAATATTGGAAATGAAAACATATAAAACAAAAAAA
>NZ_JBXUGI010000059.1:0-643 GCF_057180465.1 Chryseobacterium sp. HNCC26DJ238 | reverse complement strand
GGGAAATTCTTTGCTTCTGTTGAACTGTGAATTATCCGTATAAAATATTTGTTGTGAAGGATAATAGTCAAATTCTACAAGATCATTATTTGAAGCATCGGATATTTTACTAAGGTGAAAAGCAGAAGGAGTAAATCCATAATTAAGAACATTTGTAGTAATATCACCTCCAAAACTCTGTCTGTTTGTCAATCCTGATCTGGATGATTTTTCCAATGTATTAAATAAATACTTATTTCCGGATTCGTCTTTTATAATAAATCCTGAAGCTTCAAAATTATTGGTAGGGCTGTATGAATGTATAGAAATATCCAGATTGTTTTTATCTAACTTATCAATAAATAATTCATTATTTGAATTCTTTTTAATGATAAACCTGCCTGTGTAACCCATAAAGTTATATTGATAAAGGTCATACTCTGTATCATATTTGTTGAGAAAACCTGCTTCATAAAATAACTTTCTGTAATTTTCCAAATCAGCATTATTTATACCTAATCCCGATATTGCATCCAAATATTTTCTTGTATAGTTTTTTGATGAATAGTTTGAAGTAAACTCATCGAAATAAATTCCTATGGCAGGTATACCTCCCATAGCTGCTAAAACAGCCTGATCGTCTGGTGTGCCCCGAACAGTTCTA
>NZ_JBXUGI010000058.1:0-643 GCF_057180465.1 Chryseobacterium sp. HNCC26DJ238 | reverse complement strand
AGGAAATTCTTTGCTTCTGTTGACCTGTGAATTATCCGTATAAGATATTTGTTGTGAAGGATAGTAGTCAAATTCTACAAGATCATTATTTGAAGCATCGGATATTTTACTAAGGTGAAAAGCAGAAGGAGTAAATCCATAATTAAGAACATTTGTAGTAATATCACCTCCAAAACTCTGTCTGTTTGTGAATCCTGATCTGGATGATTTTTCCAATATATTAAATAAATACTTATTTCCGGATTCGTCCTTTATAATAAATCCTGAAGCTTCAAAATTATTGGTAGGGCTGTATGAATGTATAGAAATATCCAGATTGTTTTTATCTAACTTATCAATAAATAATTCATTATTTGAATTCTTTTTAATGATAAATCTGCCCGTGTAGCCCATAAAGTTATATTGATAAAGGTCATACTCTGTATCATATTTGTTGAGAAAACCTGCTTCATAAAATAATTTTCTGTAATTTTCTAAATCAGCATTATTTATACCTAATCCTGATATTGCATCCAAATACTTTCTTGTATAGTTTTTTGATGAATAGCTTGAAGTAAACTCATCGAAATAAATTCCTATGGCAGGTATACCTCCCATAGCTGCTAAAACAGCCTGATCGTCTGGTGTGCCCCGAACAGTTCTG
>NZ_JBXUGI010000057.1:0-643 GCF_057180465.1 Chryseobacterium sp. HNCC26DJ238 | reverse complement strand
AAAAAGTTAAATTCGCCAAAATATAATAATTAAAAACTCAAGTATGAAAAAAATCTATGTGAGTGCCTGTCTGCTTTGCTTTACCTGTCTGTCATTCGGACAGGATTTAATCTGGCAACATGATATCAGATCATCAACTCAAGACTTCCTTTCCCAGGTCACTACAACCATCGACCAGCAGTATCTCATCAGCGGAAGTGCCATTCAAAGCTCCGGTCTTCAACAGGCTAAAGGATCTCAGAACAATGGGTACGATTTTAAGATCATCAAGCTCAACCAAAACGGCGATACCGTATTTGAAAAATATTTCTCAGGAAAGAACCATGATTTCCTGGCTGCAACCGTTGCTACACAGGAGGGTGGATTTGCCATAATAGGAACTTCGTACTCCGGAAAAGGGCTGGATAAAAAGGAGGATTCCAAAGGAGGCTCAGATCTATGGTTGATAAGAACAAATCCAGAGGGAAATGAAATTTGGCAGAAAACATTGGGCACAGCCCAGGACGATGAAGCACGGGCGGTGATCCAGACCACTGACTTAGGATTTGTTGTTGCAGGTAATGTACAGAACTCACCCGATGGTTTCGGATCTAAAGATGTCATGATCATCAGGCTCGATAAGAACGGAAAAGAACTTTCCCAA
>NZ_JBXUGI010000056.1:0-644 GCF_057180465.1 Chryseobacterium sp. HNCC26DJ238 | reverse complement strand
AACCTTTAGAAACGCTTTATGTAAAGCGCACGCAGAAAGATTACAATTTAAGTCTGAAACTTCAAATTGTAAAAGACATTGAAGCCGGTCGGCTGGGAATTACTGAATGCAAGAAAAAGTATGGCATCCAATGTAGAGGCACTGTAGTGAGTTGGCTGAGAAAATATGGTAACTTTGATTGGGACAATCAAACACCAAATGCTATGCAAAAAACACCCGAACAACGAATTATGGAATTGGAGGCTGAAGTAAAAGTGCTCGAAAAACAAAAAGCATTACTGGAAAGACAAGCCTACATCGCCGATAAAAAGGCCATTTTCTTTGACATGATGATCAATCTGGCGGAGAGTGAATATCAAATCGATATACGAAAAAACTCCGCATCCGCACAATCAGCAACTTCCGCAGAACCGAAAAAGAAACTTTAGTTTTCACCTGTGGATTGTCCGGATTGGATAGACAAGTCTATTATCGAAGTTTAAAACGCAGCACAGTGCGCACAAGCAAAGCTCAGCAGGTGGTCGCATTGGTGGAAGAAAAACGAATGATGCAACCAAAGATTGGAGGTAAGAAATTATATTTTATTTTACAACAAGCTTTGAGATCGTTGAATATTGGAAGAGATAAATTCTTTGATATTTTAC
>NZ_JBXUGI010000055.1:0-649 GCF_057180465.1 Chryseobacterium sp. HNCC26DJ238 | reverse complement strand
GGAGACCGTCAGAACCATACCTTAGAAGAAGCGAATAAATTTTTAGGGAAAAGGCTCACGGCTGTAATTTCCTATAAAGACATTGAAAAAAGTCCTGAACGCACTTTTGTTGGTGTGATCACGGGAGTGGGATTCAGCCAGGAAAGGATGAGTCTTGGGAATATCGTATTATCGGGATACAGTCCGACTGTATTACTCGACGGTGCGCCTCATATCCAGAGTTTTGGAGGCAGTCAGCCGGTGAATATGGGCATTATTGCCGAAGAAGTGATTAAACAGGGTCTTGACAGAAGCCGTTTCGATATCAGGATCGATGCGAATGATTATTCCCAGATTGTGTACAGCAGCCAGTATGATGAGACGCATTACAATTACCTGGCGCGAATGGCGGAAGCGTATGGTGAGCAGTTTTACTATGACGGTGAAGTCCTTCACTTCGGGAAGCTTCCACCGCAGAACAAACCCATCAGGCTGACCTATGGGAGCAGTGCCAACGATATCAGGGTTGAGCTCAAAGCAGTACATACCAAACCCCAGTTCTACGGTTATAACAGCAGCAGGAATGAAAAGCTGACTTCGGGGAGTACACCGATCCAGCATGTTGGTGATTTGGCTAAAACTGCTTATCAACATAACGAAAATATCTATA
>NZ_JBXUGI010000054.1:0-678 GCF_057180465.1 Chryseobacterium sp. HNCC26DJ238 | reverse complement strand
ATTCTCCCTTATTTCTTTGAGCCTGTTGGCAGTATCGTAGAGATAAACTTCCCTGATTCCCGAAGGAGGCGTGATCCCCGTTACCCCGATCATAGGATCATAGGTATAGGTCGTGATCTGGTAAGCTGCCAGGTCAGGGTTTTTCCTGAACACATCCAGGGCATTGATCAGCGCCGGTTCATTAGCCGGGTTTAAGGCATCTGCATCGGAAGCTGCGATAATGGCTGAAGCCAGGCTGTTCACCTGAGCGAAGGTGGCTCCTGTGATCTTCGCAATGGGCTGGGTTGTATTATATCCCCAGATAATGGAGGTCGTGATACCATCTTTGGTGGTGTACTGCAGGAGATTGCCTTTACTGTCATACTGGTCATAGGTAAGTTCGGTGGAACTGTTGTTCTGAAGGTCATAAGACAGAACTGAACTCTGGAACAGATGCGCAGGGTTATCAAATTTGGTTTCCGATTTACTAATAACTTTTCCGGGATCATTACTATTCTGTTTTTGAACGACAGAAGTTTCCAAAGGAATACCTATCATATTGGCGTTGATCAGTCTTTGATTACCTTTCTCATGGGCGTATTGGTAGTTCGTTTCCACAATGTTAGCATCTGAAAGGGTAGTTACCTGTTTTGTGGGATAATCCCTTGTATTGAAAGTAATGTCTTCATAAGTTTTTAG
>NZ_JBXUGI010000053.1:0-680 GCF_057180465.1 Chryseobacterium sp. HNCC26DJ238 | reverse complement strand
AAAGTATTCACTAAACACACTCAACTCTCAGCACACAGTTTGTCTTTCCGGAGGAATCTAAACCAAGAAAATACTGGCTTATGATGAAATTGCAGAATTTTTTTAAAACGCAAAGTTTTATATGCAGGCTGCTAATTTTTAAGGAGCAAAGAAGGGCGGCGTTGCCGCTGATGAAGCAGGGCTTTATAAGGATCAATTTCATTGATTTATCTTAATTATTCAAGATTTAACGTAAGGCAAGACATAATTTTTTTCAACAGCTTTACGCTTTTAAGATAAACAAAGGCATAAACTTAGCAATGAAATACAAAGATTCTAACCGTCCATTCGAGTAGGTTTTGAAAAAACCGTATTGAGAATTCCTGAACAATGGACAAATTTTGTTTTAAATTCACTGGTTCTCGATACAAATTCTTTCAGAATTCTACTCGAACTGACGCATTTTTAAATGTCGCTTAACTTTCAATCATATTAAAATAATAGAATCAACTATCAGCGCACAGTTTGTCATTCCGGAGGAATCTAAACACAGAGAATCCCAGTTTATCATGAAATTGCATAATTAAATTTTCTTAACGCAAAGTTTTATGATGCAAGCTACTAAGTTTTAAGGAGCAAAGAAGGGCGGCGTTGCCGCTGATGAAGCTAGCTTTATAAAAATCAATTTCATTGATTCCTCT
>NZ_JBXUGI010000052.1:0-718 GCF_057180465.1 Chryseobacterium sp. HNCC26DJ238 | reverse complement strand
GTACGACTTTAAGCTCATCAAGCTCAACCAAAACGGTGATACCGTATTTGAAAAATATTTCTCAGGAAAGAACCATGATTTCCTGGCTGCAACCGTCGCTACACAGGAGGGCGGATTTGCCATAATAGGAACTTCGTACTCCGGAAAAGGGCTGGATAAAAAAGAGGATTCCAAAGGAGGCTCAGATCTATGGTTGATAAGAACAAACTCGGAGGGAGTTGAAATTTGGCAGAAGACATTAGGCACAGCCCAGGACGATGAAGCAAGAGCGGTCATCCAGACCACTGACTTAGGATTTGTTGTTGCAGGCAATGTACAGAACTCACCTGATGGGTACGGTTCTAAAGATGTCATGATCATCAGGCTCGATAAGAACGGAAAAGAAGTTTCCCAACTGATCCTCGGCGGAAGAGGAAATGATGAAGTGGAAAAAATGATCCCGACCGCTGACGGCGGTGTTCTGTTGGGCATGTATTCAAGGAGTGCATCCTTCACAAATCCCTCCAAAGGAAAGGAACTTAGAGATGCATCGCCTGAGAATTCTCAGTCAAAACTGAATACCTATTCCAAAAAAACAGAGAATGAAGGTGAAGGAGATTACTGGATCGTTAAAATATCAAAGGAAGGAAAAGTTGAGTGGGAGAAGAATTACGGAGGGAAAGGAGATGACCACCTGAGAACTTTAGCCATGACCTCTACAGGATACATCATCGGAGGC
>NZ_JBXUGI010000051.1:0-732 GCF_057180465.1 Chryseobacterium sp. HNCC26DJ238 | reverse complement strand
TTATTACTTCAAACATTCACTCAAAATCTCAATAGCTTTCTGTCTTTGATTTTATCTAATTTCTGATTTTAGGAGGAATCTCAACAGCAAATTTTACGATGGAATTCAGACTCTTCGGGAATCGATGGTAAGCGGTGCGTAAAAAACCTTATTCTATAAATTGATTATGTTATTTTCTAACGCAAAGTTTTATTTAAATAACGCATCATTAAAGGAGCAAAGAAATGAAATCAATAAAATTGATTTTTATAAAGCTAGCTTCATCAGCGGCAACGCCGCCCTTCTTTGCTCCTTAAAGTTTACCAGCTTGCATAATAAAACTTTGCGTTTTTAAAAAAATTCTGCAATTTCATCATAAGCCAGGATTTTCTGGGTTTAGATTCCTCCGGAATGACAAACTGTGCGCTGAAAGTTGAGTCTGTTCTGTGGATATTAAAAGTAAATTACAGGTTTTCATTCAATGATTCCTCTCTTTCATTGATTTTATCGAATCTTCGATTTCCGGAGGAATCTCAACAGCGAATTTTACAATGAAGTTAGATTGGTCGGCAACTAATCAGTGATAAGCGGTGCATAAAAACCTTATTCTATAAATTGATTCTGCTATTTTCAAACGCAAAGTTTTATTTAAATAACGCATTATTAAAGGAGCAAAGAAATGAAATCAATAAAATTGATTCTTATAAAGCTAGCTTCATCAGCGGCTTTGCCGCCACTCTTTGCTCCTTAAAA
>NZ_JBXUGI010000050.1:0-734 GCF_057180465.1 Chryseobacterium sp. HNCC26DJ238 | reverse complement strand
CTGATCCTCGGCGGAAGAGGAAATGATGAAGTGGAAAAAATGATCCCGACCGCTGACGGCGGTGTTTTGTTGGGCATATATTCAAGGAGTGCATCCTTCACAAATCCCTCCAAAACAAAAGAACTTAGAGATTCATCGCCTGAGAATTCCCAGACAAAACTGAATACCTATTCTAAAAAGACCGATAATGAAGGTGAAGGAGATTACTGGATCGTTAAAATATCGAAAGAAGGAAAAGTTGAGTGGGAGAAAAATTACGGAGGAAAAGGAGATGACCACCTGAGAACTTTAGCCCTTACCTCTACAGGATACATCATTGGAGGTGAATCAAGATCTGAAAGATCAGGAAATAAAACCGTGGGAATTGAAGAAGGAACAGATGTATGGCTCCTCTCGCTCAGAGAAACAGGAGAAGAAAACTGGCAGAAGTCCTACAGTTTTAAGAACCGGGATATCCTGATGGGACTCAGCGTCATAAAAAGTGCAGACGATAAAAATTCAAAAGGGTTCTTAATCGGCGGCTACACGCAGGCAGAGGGAAGAATTGAAGCAGATGATGAAACTTTCTGGATGCTCTACCTTGACCAGAACGGAAACGAACAATGGAGAAAGCACGTCAAAGGAGAATCAAAGAAGAAGGAAGAACGGTTATCGGATATCAAACTGAACCGTGACGGTTCTATTATTTTAGCAGGAACCAGTGCTGAGGAACTGGGCAGAGAAAACTGGAAGAT
>NZ_JBXUGI010000049.1:0-1066 GCF_057180465.1 Chryseobacterium sp. HNCC26DJ238 | reverse complement strand
AATGGATTAAAATTTTTAATAATAGATTTTGCGTAATTATCTTTGAGTATACAAAAAACAAATCAAATATTATTCACGATTAAAATTTATTTATCATGGCAGCAAATTCAAGAGGAATCTTAAAATTCAACGGCAGCGAAGGACAGAAATTACTAAAGCTGAACTACAGCGTATCAAGATCCACAGACGTATCCGGAAGGGTAGCTTCTGATCCGTCCAACGCACTGATCAAATTAACGATCGAAGCTACAGAGAAATCAGACATTCTGGAATCTTTACTGAACGGAAAATATAAACCGACCTCAGGTGAAATCACGTTCAACAAATCTCACGAAGAAGGAACACTGATTACCCTGAACTGGGAAAATGGATACGTTATTCAGCATGAAGTAGACTTCGATGCAGTGGATGAAAATTCGATGCTGATCAGCTTTGTGGTAAGTGCAGAAAAGATCAACTACGGAAACTCCGCTTACGAAGGAATCTGGCCGACAAACTAAAAACCTATTGTCTGATTTATAGTATAAAGTATACAAAAGACTGTCCACAGGACGGTCTTTTACGTTAGAGCGTTTATCAGCAGACTCAGTGGACTTCCATTGCTTAAAGTGCACTGGAATATAATGTCTACGTAACCTTTCCGGCACTTCAAACGCCGGAAGGATTTGCCGACAAAAAACTCTGTTAAAGCCTGTTTTAATGTAAGCTGTTTATAAAAGGTAATCAGTTTCTGTTTCACTGCAGATAATGCAGATTTCCAAATATTTAAGAAAAGTTAAAATTGAAAATTTATCGCTAAAACAAAGTGTAAATACATAAAATTTAATAACTTTAAACCACCACACAATCTACGCATATGAATATTTCAGAACCAGGCATGGGCAGTTTCCGTCCCTCCGAGAATGCAGAAGGAATCTCTTCGAACCATCACACCGGGATCAACCGGTTGGTTAAATTATCATTGGTGATAGAAGGCAGGGTGATCAGCTACTACAAACATTTTAAACTGACCCAGAGTTCCCGTCGTCATCACGAGTTCAGTCTGACATTGGCGCACGATACGCTG
>NZ_JBXUGI010000048.1:0-1143 GCF_057180465.1 Chryseobacterium sp. HNCC26DJ238 | reverse complement strand
CGGAATGATCTGTGTTAATATGCAAGTTATTTAGCAAAAATCTGCCTTATACTTTTCTTTGCTTTTTCCAATAGCAAATATCTGTTTTATCAGTTTGTTGGCAATGGCTATTTTTATGACACGTTCGGGTTTGCCCTTTGCTTTTAATCTTTCATACATTTCCTTACATTTGGCATTCCACCTTTTTGCACTCCAGCTGCATAGATATAAGAGTTTTCTAATTTGAGCTTTCCCCATTTTGCAGATATGACCTCTGCCTTTTACACTCGTTCCGCTTTGATAGATTCGGGGGCTGAATCCCACAAAGGCAATTAATTGTTTATAATGATCAAACTTCTCAAAATTATCTGTAATCAGACACATCATCATCGCTGTTTGCTTTCCCACCCCTGGGATACTCTGGAGATTTTCCATTGTTTCCGAATATTCTTCCAACGAAAGCCTGTCCATTTCTTTCTCTAGTTTCAATATTTTATTTCCTAAATATTTAATGGAATTATTAATCTCCATTTTTAAAAATTTATCCAAAAAACCACTCGAATGAAAAGCTTCCAATTGTCTTTGATTCTGATGAACCTGTTTTAACAACATTTCTTTCCGACTATACAATTGGCGGAGTTTATTGGCGTTTGCACTCGCCGGATTCCACTTCCTCAATTCGTATTTTTCTGCATATTCCGCAATGGTCTGTGCATCTTTCTTGTCCGTTTTTGCCCGATAAAGATTGGTCTGCGAAAATCGTTTGATCACCAAAGGATTCACAACGCAAACCTGTATATTCATCTTATTTAGAAACTCAGCCAGAGGAAGATAGTAACTTCCTGAAGCTTCCATCACAACCCAATCTTCCGCATTCAACAGCTTTAATAATTTTTTAAAACCCGAGAGCTTGTTCTCGAAAACTTGATGTCTCCATCTTTTGTCTTGAGAAAAACTAACATCAAATGTTTGCTTACTAATGTCAATTCCTATAAATTTACACATATAAATTCTTTTTACCGAGAAGAAATACTACACTGGCTTATCTATCCTAAATGCAGGCTTAATAACCTAATGATCTGTTCAAACTTTTGTAGTAAAGGGTAAAGGATCTTACATTCCGTGCTGTCTGCGAGACTAATGACAATTTGTAGATTTTTTCTT
>NZ_JBXUGI010000047.1:0-1262 GCF_057180465.1 Chryseobacterium sp. HNCC26DJ238 | reverse complement strand
GGTAAGAGAGGGATGCTCGCATTAGCGTAATAGTTTATCTTTTAAATAATGAAGTTTTTTCACATCTTCTGTTTCCCATCCTTGTTGTTTACAATAATTACTTAAAAAAATAAGATTCTCTAAAATTTCACGATAAGCATCTTCTATGTTTATTGTAAAATCCATTAATAAACTTATATTGTTTTCAATTAATTCGACACTACAATCACCAAAGTCATTTTTTCTAATTTTAATAGCAAAAGGACCATCCATAAAATAAAACTCTTCAGATATTGTAAAGTTACTCATTATATTGTAAGAAGATTCAATCCAATTACTAATAAGAACTATAATAAAGTCATTCCAATTTTTTTCTGGAAAAAATTTACCATTAAAGTCAAAACATATAA
The DNA here is from genome assembly GCF_057180465.1 of Chryseobacterium sp. HNCC26DJ238. Taxonomy (NCBI): domain Bacteria; kingdom Pseudomonadati; phylum Bacteroidota; class Flavobacteriia; order Flavobacteriales; family Weeksellaceae; genus Chryseobacterium; species Chryseobacterium sp. HNCC26DJ238. The sequence goes on along the minus strand of NZ_JBXUGI010000047.1, from coordinate 873 downwards.
TTCCTGTAATATTGTCTCTATGTTTTGCAAAAGAATTGCTATCAATTCGTATTTTCAATTTATTCATAGTTATTTTATTGGATAAGCAGTTTCTATTGTTTTAGTTTGGGTATTAAGCCACATTTCTAAATTATTACCTCTCAACAAAACTCTTTCTCCCTGTGTCTTAATTTTTGTACTATTTCTATACGCTTCACGAACTAATTTTTCGACTTGTCTTTCCGATAAATTTTCAGGAAACATTGTTTTAAGAGGACTTAATCGCGACCCTCCTTTCATGTGTCCCGAAGCAATATGTTCTATATCCACAAGTATGTTTTTCCATGCAGGAAGATTTGCTGATTTTGTTGTCTTTAAGGTTTTAGCTAAACCTCTGCTCAGAGCTCTTGTAGCTCCTTTCCTTCCAAAATCGGGCACTTCTAGCAATATGAAAGTATCTTCATACTTTGTCGGCATCATTTGCTTAACAGGGCCTGAATCGAATGGATTAAAATCTGAAACATCATGGTAAAAATCTGTATATGCTCTGTTTATTTCATAACTATCTTTAGAAAAAGAGCTATGGTTTGTATAATATTTAGCAAAACTTTTTGCTTTTGCAAAGTCAATAGGATCTACAGTAATAGTTTTATCAACTCCATCGTTTATTGTAACCTCTTCTCCTGTTCTTCGATGCTTATACGTCGTTGCAAACATTTCAGGTCTCTCTGCGATCATTCCGGTTGGATCATTATAAAAGATAGGATTATTATCTGCATAACTATAAGGCTCTAGAGTATCTTCACTCATCGGGTCATGTACACCCCATCTTCCAATATCCGGCATATAAAACCTTGCTCCATAATCATACATTCCGGTCTCCTGAATTTCCTT
>NZ_JBXUGI010000046.1:0-1323 GCF_057180465.1 Chryseobacterium sp. HNCC26DJ238 | reverse complement strand
TTTTACTAAGTACATGACAAAAATATCTGCATTCAAATTCATTCTGTTAAGATTAGTTAGTAGAATGTTATTCAAACATTCTAATCCATACTTAAAGACACTGAGGGCTTTTCTTTGGTGTTTTTTGTTTTTATCTGTCTGATATTTTCATCTACATAGTCACCAATTTTATAATACCAGATTAAAGCAATCATGACAATAATGAATAATTTTTCCAGTCTTTTTTGGTCTGTAACATGAGTATTTTCAATATTGAATCCACTGCTTTTAAACGCTCTGAAAAGCGTTTCAGTCTGCCATCTTTTCTTATAATATTCCAAAGACTCTTCAAGCCTGTTAAAAGAGACTAAAATCAAAAAATCCAATTTACCTTCTCTATCATAGTTCTTCAATCCTGAAACATAACATTTAACTCCATTGATTCTTACGATTTTAGGATGATGATAAAATTCTTTTTCTTTCAACTTATTAAACAGACAATAGACAGGCTTTTCTTCATTCCTGTCAAAGCAGAAAACTTTAAAATTATTCCTGAGCCTTATGTAATATCTAATTTTGTCTCTGTTCAAAAATCCAGCCAGTGATGACCGATAAACTCTCTGTCTGCAAGCAGACAATCTATAGAGTCTTTCCTAAACCAATTGATAAATTGACGGACTAATTCAATTCTTTCCAACGTGTCGGAATTTCCTCTTTTATCTAACATTTTGAACATGATGGGAATAGCTATATTTTTATAACAAATTCCAAGCATCAGAATAAATATAACGAACTCTCACAGCTTGAAACTAAAAAAGTCGGCGGTAACAATAAATCCACTCCTCTTCAGAAGGTAGATTATCAGTATAATATCCGGGGATGGATGACGAAGATCAATGATCCTGCGAATTTGGGAAGTGATTTGTTTGGCTATAAAATCAAATACAACCAGGTCGAAGGAGAAGAAAATCCCAACACTGATTTTATGGATCTTAAAGTCAAACCCAGATTTAACGGAAACATCGCTGAAGTAGACTGGAAAACCAACACAGCAGCAGGTGACAACCTCAGAAGGTATGGATATGTTTACGACAGCCTCAACAGACTTCTGGCAGGTTTTTACCAGAAAGATGTCAATCCTTCAGCTAAAGAATATTTTGAAAAAACAGCATATGATCTCAACGGGAATATCACCAACCTGAAAAGATCAGAAGGGGTATTACAGGGAAGCGCGACGGCTATGAGGATTGATGACCTTAATTACAGTTACACCGGAAACAGATTAAACAACGTCACGGATATTTCAGGTCAGTATTCAGGATATCCTGAAGCTTCGGGAAATCT
>NZ_JBXUGI010000045.1:0-1333 GCF_057180465.1 Chryseobacterium sp. HNCC26DJ238 | reverse complement strand
CGGTTCTGTATAGACCGCATCTGATAATCTGTTTAAACCGTCATATGCGTAGGTATATCTTTTCCGACTGTTGACGGTAGACATATTCCAGTCAATTTCTGCAATATTCCCATTATATCTTCCAGATCCGACAGCGTTGTATTCAGGATCTGTGTATTTCATTTTGTACCCGAAAAAATCTGTTCCAAGATTCACCGGATCATTGATCTTCGTTATCCAACCACGAATGTTGTACTGGTAATCCACGGTCTGAAGAGGAGTAGATGAACTTACCCCGCCCACTTTCTTTGTTTTCAACTGTGAAAGGGGATTGTATTCATTCTGAGCCAGATATTCTACAGGGTTATTGTCTACCTGATGCGTATGCACCAATAACCTGTTCTGATGGTCATAGGTAAAGTTTTCGGTAATCACTCTTTCCATATCAGTTGTTAATCTCTTGTGACGGGTCACCACTTGTTTCGGGGTTCCTGAGAAATCAAGCTGCGATTCCGTTTTGGTATAGCCTCCCAGGTGATTGATGGAGTGGCTCGCCAGTGCTCTTCCTCTTTCATCATACCATGAATAATTCTTTGTCCAGCTGTTATCCTCAATGTTTTTCACTAAGCTCATCACAGGCAGACTTTTGGTGCTGACGGTATTTCCGGTGCTGTTGTCAGTGATGACGGAAATCCCGAATACGGTCGCAGGGAAAGAAGGATTAAAATTGTAAGGAGCATAGGTATCATAATAACTGATACTCAAAAGCTGCAGATATTTATTATCTGCGGGATAGGCTCTTCCGGTATAGTAGACATCCATTCCTTCATGGCTGAATCCTACACTTTCACTGCGCAGCATGCTGTTGCCGCCATTGAGTTCCACCTCTGCCTGTTCTGCGGTTCTCGCTCCCCCGGTACCGATCCCTGTAAATGCGACGCGTCCAAACTGATCATATTTGGTAAACAGCCACTGTCCTTTCGCTTCAAGGTTGGCATCCCTGGTGGCCACCAGCCTGTCCTGTTTATCGTAGAGCATATATTCCCATCCTTTCCCGGGAACCTTCTTTTCAACCGGACGGTTCCTGGCATCATATTTATATCGGTAGCAGAGATTGTTCAGGGTGGTTTCATCCACGGCATTTGCGGCTACTGCCAGAGGCGGGATGACATAAGCCAGTTGGTTGTAGTCATTGTAGACGTAATAAGTGTCAGCACTGGCAGTCCCATCCAGCATTTTCCTCAGGAGGATCGTCTGACCCTGCCCGTTTTTAAATTCAACCGTTTTGTTTCCGTCTTCATCAGTTACCGTATTTTTATAAAGCTGGTTGGCTCCGTAACCGGTTGCCGACAGC
>NZ_JBXUGI010000044.1:0-1430 GCF_057180465.1 Chryseobacterium sp. HNCC26DJ238 | reverse complement strand
TGGACTGCCCCCAAAAAGTTAGACACTTTTTAGGGGCATTTTTTATGGAAAGGAAAGAAAAATTTAGCGTTGCTTTCAAATTGGAATGTATTGAACTTCACCTGAATTCTTACCGCTCAATTGAATCTATAGCAATCGAAAAAGGATTTAATGAGAGTAATCTTCGCAAGTGGATTGGCTTTTATAATAGGTACGGAATATCTGGACTACAGCCGAGAAAAAACAAAAGCTATTCCGTAGGGTTCAAGCTTAAGGTGTTGAAAGCCATCAACACGGAGTCTATCTCACAAAGAGAAGCATGTATCAGGTTTGATATCCCTGCCCAGTCTACCGTCCTGAACTGGCAGCGTGATTACGAAAAAAGTGGTATTTTAGGTTTGGAAAACAAACCCATAGGAAGACCCAAAACAATGAGTGATTACAAACGCAAGAAAAGGAAGTCTGACAAGCCATTAACCAGAGAAGAAGAGCTTTTGCTGGAAAATGAAAGACTGCGTGCCGAGAACGATTTTCTAAAAAAGTTAGACGCCTTAACTCTCAAAAAGAACAAGCAGAGGCCATCGAAGAATTAAGGCGAAAATATGATCTGTCAGTCTTGCTGGATTGTATAGGTATGGCGAGGAGCAGTTTCTATTACTATCAGAAAATCCTTGAGAAGAAGGATAAATATGAGGAGATTAAAACCTTGATAAAACAAATCTATCACCGGCACAAAGGACGTTTTGGATACCGTCGTATAACTTTGGCAATGAAAGAAAAAGGAATCATTATCAATCATAAAACAGTTTTGAGGTTAATGAAAATGTTAGGATTAAAAAGTATTATACGGGTAAAGAAGTACAAATCTTACAGGGGAGAACAAGGCAGGATAGTGCCCAATATCCTGAAAAGAAACTTCAAAGCCGAACAGCCGAACAAAAAATGGGCAACAGATGTGACGGAATTTAATGTCTCTGGGAACAAACTCTATTTATCTCCGATAATAGACTTGTTCAACGGTGAAATCATCAGCTATAATATCTCTGAAAGACCTGTGTTTGCCCAGATTACAGATATGCTTAAAAAAGGTTTAAAGAAAATAAAAAATACAGAAAACATTATTCTCCACTCAGATCAAGGCTGGCAATATCAAATGAAAGCCTATCAGATGCTTTTGAAAGAAAAAGGAATCGTGCAAAGTATGTCACGCAAAGGAAACTGTTTAGATAACGCAGTGATTGAGAACTTCTTCGGAACGCTAAAATCCGAGATGTTTTACATCAAAAAATTTAAAACAATTGATGAGCTAAAGAAAGAAATAAAAGAATACATTAATTATTACAACCACGACAGAATAAGACTTAATCTTAAAGGAAAGAGTCCGGTACAGTACCGAACTCTTTCCTATAATAATATTGTTTAACTTTGTCTAAACTTTTGGGTGCAGTCTA
>NZ_JBXUGI010000043.1:0-1734 GCF_057180465.1 Chryseobacterium sp. HNCC26DJ238 | reverse complement strand
GATGATGATTCTACATTACTACCTTACCCTGTAAGAATACAATTCGACAAGGATATCCCAGCTACGAACGAAACAACTGTTATATCTACAGTTACATCCGTAAGAAATCTTCAAAATATCAGAATATCCGGCAAGGGATTAATTAATTTTACTTATCTGCAAGGAAGATCAGACACAAATTATACCCACCCTCAACAGTTATCAAAATTGGATCAAATAAAGCTGATAGATCATTCCGGAAAAACCCTTGAAACTTACCAGCTTTCGTATAGTTCCTTTGAATTCGCTTTATCTGGAAGAGACATTAATGATAAACGATTAGCTTTATCTACAGTAACAAAATATAAATCCAATTCAGAAAAAGATTTTGATTACATTTTTAATTATACTCAAAATACTGACAATGCTACCTTGGGAAAAGACCATTGGGAATGGTTTAATTGTCCTCGTCCTTATGCAAATTTTTTATTAGCTAAAGACACGTCCCCAAATTGTGCTAAAATAAATATCTTAGAAAGCATAAAGCTTCCGAGCGGAGGATTAAAATCTTTTGATTTTGGTTCAAATACATATTCTTCTGATCACACCGGAGCTTCTTTAAACAATTTTGAAGAAAATTTTGACAATTGGGTATACAGTACTACCTCAAATATTAATCTACAAAGTACATTTCCTGTAAATACATATTATAATTTAGGATCAGATTCGCAAAGTAGAATATTAATTATAGAAAAATCTTAAATTTTGAATAATGACGGAGCTATTGGGTTTTTATATTTAGATAAACTGGGAACCAATAATCAGGTCATTCAAAGCAGTGGACTTGAAAACATATATGATAAAGAATTTATATTGGATGCTGGATATACTTATAGATTTAAATTTATATGGACCAACATGAATGATCAAGGCACAGCCAATATCGATTTTGCTTATAAATCAAAAAGTCCTGTGCAGAAACAATGGTTAAACGGAGGCGGAATCAGAATTAACAGTATTAGTTATTTTGATAGGCCTACAGATGCTTTACCTGTGAAAAAAGTCAACTTTTCTTATGCTGATCCAAATAATCCCGGAAAAAGTAGTGGTGCATTAGTTTTTCCTAAACCGATACATCATTATGAATATAATTATTATAATGATTTTGTATATGGGTGTGGTACCAATAACAATTTATGCAAATACCATTATAATAATAATTTTACTATTTATTCATCAGAAAATTTTATTCCTGTTCAGAAAACACAAGGTTCAGATGTGGGCTATCAGAATGTTACGGTTTCAGAAACAAATAAAGGTTCTGTTCAGTATACGTATACATCCCCTATTGACGAACCAAATCCTGATCATGTTACAGGCGCTCCATTTGTGCCAGTAGCTAATTACGATTATAAAAGAGGAATATTGAAGATGGAGCAAAAAAAAGATAATAACAACAGTTTATTATTTACAAACAGTAATCAACACACCATTTATAATACTGATAAGCTTACAGGTATTAGCTTAAGAAACAGAAACTCTCCTTCAACCGAATATTTATATGCAAGCACATTTCCAACATATGAGGGCTATATCAGTACATGTATTTACAATAATAATCCCAACGTTTTAAACAGTGCGTATTGCGGGAACTCTGATCCCATTACGATGATTTCCATTACAAATAATACAGAAATTGTAGGAAAGACAAATCTAAATCATTCTGAAACAACAGAATTTCTAAACGGAAAAACA
>NZ_JBXUGI010000042.1:0-2943 GCF_057180465.1 Chryseobacterium sp. HNCC26DJ238 | reverse complement strand
CAAGAAAATCAGTTGATTTTACTTCGTATGGAAGTACGAGTCCTGAAGTTTTTGTATCTGCCTGTGACTGGGAAACGGGATAAAGAGTTTCTGTCTTCGCCAGTGTTTTAGTTGTACCTCCAACAGTTTGAGTCGTTGTTGTTTCCAGAGGAATACCGGTCATATTTTTATTGATCATCAGCTGATTCCCTTTGTCCTGAGCATAAGCGTAAGAAGTTTCACTGGTCACGCCGTCGCTGTTCGTGGTCTTCTGTCTTGTAACTTGATGATGGTAAGGACTTAAACTGCTGTACTGGTTTTTAGTTATTATTTCCTTTCCATTGAAGTTTTCTCTGACTTCTTTTGAATAATCAGGATCATCAAAGTTTTTGAAAGTATAGTAAAAAAATTCTGGTCCTAAATAAGTTGGACTGGCCGCGATCGCCATATAGGCAAAATCTTTTGGCTTGATTACCCTGTCAAAATCAATTCCTTTTATATATTGTAAATCCTTACCTATATAAGAAACATTTTGATATTCAAACGACTCCTTTTGTTTGTCCGCATAATTTATAAAAAGAGGTTTTCCGTTTAAGGGGTTTTCATAGCAGGGGACAGAACTGGAAGTCAGGGCTCCTCCCTGACCATAGTTAAAAAAACAGGATCCCAGATAGCTTCCCATCAAATACATGTTATTAAAAGTATGGGAAATATTGTTTCTTTCATTCGTAAGCTGATTTATTCTATACTCTTTTGCATCTGTGTAAGATATTAAAGATCCGTTTCCTGTCTGCATGGGAAATCTGCTCTGCGAAGTAACAAAGAGCTTACCCGGAGTGGACTGAAGAAAATCCAGTTCGAATAGAGAAATACCGCTTTCAATACCTTCGGATGTGTAATCGTATTCTTTTATATTTGGATTTACATTATTTTCATAGTTTTCAATTCTTTTAATCCTTAATCCTCCAAAGGGAACTTCGGTACCATACTGAGTAATTCTGGCCATCGTTGTATCAATTACTTTGTGAGTGATGGTAATGTTTGCTTCATGTTGGTTATGGTCAAAGACCTGAGAGCCTGAAGATGATTTACCGGCATACAATTCAACTTTTAATTTTAGCCCATCCGTCAGCTTATTTCTTGGGATCTGTACTATTCTTGATACATTATTCCTTAATAAGGCTTTTGGGATAATAATTTGATTATTATGATCTATGACCGAATAATAGATAGCGCAGCTGTTGCTTAACGGAAGCGAATCATCAGGATAAATACACTGATTGGTATTTGTAAATAATTCAAGGGGCTGCATGGAAGTCGTCGTTATTTCACCTGCATTAATAGGTAAAGGGTATTGATAGACCTTATTGAGCAGGGGGGTAATATTCTCATTGGTTGAGAAAAGATGTTCCTTAACAATAAATGGGATGATATCATGGATTTTTTGCTGTTGCAAATTATTGTAATCATAAAAAACACCCCTGTTGCTTTCAAACTGGAATTTGGTTTTTCCTCCTGTCGGATAAATGATTTCTTCCAAAGATCCTGCTTTTGTAAAAAGAGGTTTGACATCCCTGTTATTTTCTTCCGTCATGACCAGATCAATACTTGGCGTCAGGCCGGGATTGCTGTCCTGTCCATTATAATATCCCCACCAGTCTCTTGCAAAAGACAAACGGCCGGGCAAAGCCATGGCATTGTAATTAAATTGATAGGATAATGGTTTCTGCGTTTCAGTATTAAAGCTGATTTTTCTGAGCATCAGTCTTTTTGAAATATCATTGTCATTTTTAAATCGGTTACAGGTGTATTTAGGGGAAGCAGGGGCACTTATCATGTAATCATACTCAAAAGACACCCGGTTTATTAAGCCTGCTTTATTTTTAATATCAACAGTACTGAGTTTTTTACCGTAAGTAGTGTAATCCAGACGGCTGTCTTTATTAAAAATGACTTCTCCAAAATCACCCCATATTCTGCTGATGTATAAATTTCTGCCTTTGGTTTTAGAATAATTGCTGTAAACTGTATTTCTTGCTTCATTAGGAAAAGCTGTTTCGTCAACTGAAACCGTTTTTGTCTGATTCACTAAATCACAGTCTTCATATAAAACAGGATCATACTCGAAATTTAGAGTACGATTATCAGGACTTACTATTTTCGATAATGCCCATGTGCTTCTATATATCTGATCTCTTACCGGGGTTTCAGTTCCTATGGATGTTCCGCCTATCGTATAGGTATTTTGGGAAATAATAGTATTTCCCATTATGTAAACATATTTAAATCCCTGGGGGCTGGTAATTTCCCAATTCCCGGTGGAGGTACTATAGTCTATTTTATAATCGGAATCAGGGAACTGAACAAAATGACCAACGGGATGCTGGGGATCTCTCTCCTGATTAACCATAAAGGAAATGCTTTTCCCATCAGGAAGTGTTATTCTGTAATCGTCAGATTCCAAATCCAACAATCCCTCTTTGTATTTACTGTCAAGATTAATGCATTGCGGACAAGCTAATTGAATATCAGCTAAATGAACATCAGGCCCAATGGTGTTCAACAAATTATTGGCATTATCAACGGTATATTGGGTTTCGTAAAAAAAGCCATGAGGCAAATCATCAGGAACCTGTCTGACATTTCTGACCAGTGTGGGAACAGACAGATTCCATCCTAATCCAACCCAGGAAGATCTTTCTCCTACGGTTATACCTGTGGTATTATAAGATAATTTTACATCAAAATTAATATCTCCTTCTTTAATGCTGTAAATAGGAATCGAAATATCAGGACTTCCGGTATATAATGATACCGGAGTTTCAAAAGATTTTAAAATGGCATTGACTTCAGGAGGCTGGGGAGTGATGTTTTGGATATGATCCATTTTCTGCCCGTAAATATTTAAAAATATACCTGCACTGAGTATTGTAATTATTTTCTTCATCTGCGTTTTAGTGTTTT
>NZ_JBXUGI010000041.1:0-3320 GCF_057180465.1 Chryseobacterium sp. HNCC26DJ238 | reverse complement strand
TTAATCAGAGGGTCCTTGGTTCGAGCCCAAGAGGAGGAGCAAAAAAGACTTACAGCAATGTAGGTCTTTTTTGATTTTAAGACTTCCCTGTTTCAAATTATTGGATCAATACCAAAAGTTAGGGACTAAGCAAAAAGTTAGATGGATCAATACCAAAATTTAAAGGCTGTAAAAAAACAATCAAGTATCATCTCACCGATTTTTTCAGCAATCCATATTACTTTTACGAAATATCACGTGTAAGCTTTCTCTGAGCGCAATATTCATAGGTTTATTTTCGTTACATTTGCAGTTTTACAGATAAACATGTAAGTCTTTAAAAAACTTTTAAATTTTAACAATAAACAGCATAGTTTTTGTTTAAGCTAAATGCTCGAAGATACGAATGATGTCAACCAATCAATTTAAATACGGTTTCCTTTATATTTCCCTTTTTATAACAAGTTTTTTCCATGCTCAGAACACGGCAAACGGAAAAATTACAGACGCTAAAAACAACAAGGAAATCAGTGCTGTTGAAATCTATATCAACGATAGCAATACCCCTTTTACCACCACTACTTCAGGAAACTTCAGCGTACAGTCTGACAGCATTATTTACAAACTGAAATTTCAGAAAAAAAACTATGCTTTCCAAAGTGTTGACATCACCCCTGAAAAAAGCACCAACCTGCTCATTAAGCTGTCTTCTGAAAAGGTTAGCAGCATTGAAGAAGTTGTAATCCATAACGAGAGAACTAAATACAAAAACAAGAAAGAAAATCCAGCATACAGAATCATGCAGGAGGTCTGGAAACGCAAGCGAAATAACGGTCTTGATAAATTTGACACGTATACATACAAAGAATACGAAAAGATTCAATTCGACGCCAATAATCTCGACAGTGCGTTTATGAACAGAAAAATCTTTAACAAATTAGATTTCATCTTTGATTACGCTGATTCTACCGCAAGTGGAAAAATGGCACTCCCTGTATTTTTAAATGAATCGATCTACACTAATTTCGGTGAAAATAAACCGGGCAAGAAAACTAAAAAACTTTTAATAGCTCAAAAAACTTCGGGTTTTCAGGATAACCAGGTTATCGCGATTACCGCAAAGAACCTGTACCGTGACATCAATATTTATGACAACACATTAAATTATTTTGATATTGGATTTCCGAGTCCGGTAGGAACAGATGGTTTCAGCACATATGATTATAATCTTATTGATACAATCTCCGTCCGTGGAGAACAGGCTTACAAAATACGCTATCAACCCAGAAGGACTGAGGTCCTGGCTTTTCAGGGTTATCTTTATATTGACACAGATTCTTATGCAGTCTTAGGAGCAACCCTAAAGTCAACCAATAAAATCAACGTTAACTTTATCAACGCTATTTCAACCGAACTGGAATACGACAATCCTGATGAAGAAACATTTTTACCTAAAAAATTCATTACAGAAATTGAGATGACTCCGTTTTCAAAAAAGAAAACAGCGAAAGGCTTAGTCGCCAAACGTACGGTCGATTATTCGGAATATGATTTTAATAAACCTCTTGCCGATTCCATTTTCACCAGAAAAGAAGAAGAATACGACGCAAAGTTTGTAGACAAAGATGATTCCTATTGGGTAAAAGCAAGACCAGACTCATTATCAAAGGCTGAACAGGGAGTCTACGAGATGCTTGATAAGCTTCAGAAGACCCCAAAATTCAACAGGATTGTAAAACTATATGAAACGCTCGCTTCTCAGCACTATAATATCACAAAAGGGATTGATATCGGTCCTATTTTTTCTGTTTACGGAAAGAATGATGTAGAAGGTGACAGAATCAGATTAGGGGCGAGAACTTATTTCGGACAGAACGATCCGTGGAGAATTCAGTTTTACAATGCGTACGGTTTTAAAGACAAACAGTTTAAATACGGAGTAGAAGGACGCTATATGTTTAACAGAGTCAACCGTTTTATGGTCGGAGCCGGAACAAAAAGAGACATTACCCAACTGGGAGTACAGCTAACAACAGAAGACGGCATTATGTCACGCTCCTTTGCCTCATCAACCGTCTTTGCAAGAGGAGAAAACGCTTCTCTCAGTTCGGTTAACCAAACCAGTATATTCACTGCTATTGAGCCTTGGAAAAACTTCCAGATACGGGTAGACGGAACAATGCAAAGCATTAAATCAGCCAACCCTTCCGGTTTCAGCCTGATGTATTACCGTAATGGTGAATTGAGAAAGACAACAATAGACTCCCATGTAACGATAAGTCTGATTGCTAGGCCTGGAGCGAAGTTTTCACAGACAGGAGTTGACCGGTATGAACACGGAACCTTAGCACCGACTATTGTTCTAAAATACACAAGAGGGATCGAAGGCCTGTTTAATGCAGATTTTAATTACAACAAACTGCAGTTTATGTTTTACAAGCCAATCCTTTTAGGAAGCTGGGGAAAAACACTGCTGAATTTTGAAGCCGGGAAAAACTTTGATACCGTTCCTCTGGCTTTACAGAATGTAATTCCGGGAAACCAGTCGTATGGAATCGTTCCGAATACCTTTGCTCAGTTAAATTATTATGAATTCGTCGCTGACACCTATTCAACCCTTCATATAGAACACCATTTTAACGGCAAAATCCTTTCATTCATTCCTTTGATCAAGAAACTGAAGCTGAGAGAGGTTGCCTTCATCAGAGGTGCTTACGGATCTTTAAGTGATGCGTCAAAGAATATCAATGTAGAAAATTTAAAATATTCTGCGCCGGATCAGCAGGTGTACTATGAATACGGTTTCGGTATTGAAAACATCGGTTTTGGGAATATCAGAATTTTCCGGGTAGATTTTAACTGGCGGGGAAATTACCTTGACCGCCCTGATGTTTCTAAGTTTGGAATTAAGGCTGGTTTTCAGTTTGGATTTTAAAGTCATTTAACATGTACTTCTTTAATGAACCAGCAGAACCTTAACTTTTTTCACTTACTACGATATTACTTTTCTTTCTGTAATTATAGGGATCAACTGCCTGATATATCTTAGAAAGATCAACTTCATTCTAAAGATCTGGATGAAGATCGGCATTTTTTTATTCCTTTTCTTTATAATACCATACGTTTCAATTTCAGTAGAAGTAAGAAATATCTATAAAAAATTCATAATTGTTGACAGTTATAATCTTTGGTATTTACTGTTAAAATATCCTATCTGGTGGATGCTTGCGGTTATAGAAATCTTTTTCTTATCCAGAATTTCCCACATACAATATGATTCAAAAAAATAGATAAATCAAAAAATCCTCAGCATTTTTGCTGAGGATTTTATTTTTATAAAA
>NZ_JBXUGI010000040.1:0-4103 GCF_057180465.1 Chryseobacterium sp. HNCC26DJ238 | reverse complement strand
CAATAAAGAATTACAGACAGAGACGGGAATGTATGATTATGGGGCGAGATTTTATATGCCGGATATTGGACGATGGGGCGTTGTAGATCCTTTAAGTGAAGAATTTTCAGATTGGAGTCCGTACAACTATGTAGAAAATAATCCAATGATAAATATTGATCCAACTGGTATGTCGACAGAATCAACACACACCGATAAGTTTGGAAATGTTGTCGCCGTAAAAAACGATGGTGATTTAGGGGTTTATCGTCATAAAGGCAATTCTCAAGAAACTAAACAAGAGCTTAAGAAAAATTATTCTAAAGAAAATACTTCCGGAGGTGGGGAAAAAATGGGAAGTACACTTGCTTGGAATTCCTTTACAGAATTTGATAGAGGTGGTAAGGAAGCAGGTAAAATTAATTTTGGTTCCTATCAGGCGAGAAATTGGCTTAATAAATTTAGTAATGATCTTCAAAGACAAAACGAATTAAATTTTGGAGCAACATCAGTTACAAGAATGAATTATGCTGTTAATGCTGGTGGAGGAGATATATATGATTATAAAACGCAAAATGGAGGAGGGTTATATGCAGGTTCACAGATATCAGAAGGGGTATACGTTTCAGCCAGAGATGTTGGAAATTTTGCTGCAGGTATGGCAGCTTCACTAACAGGACAATCTAAGTTGGACTTTATGCTTAATGCTGGAGGTTTTAATTTATCGGGCAATAGTAAAACAGCGCTACTATTTAATAATTCATACTGGAAAAGTGAAGCCCAAAAAGCAGGTTTTCCAGCTTACGGAGAAGCTCCTAACTCAAATCTATTTCAACGTTTGGGTTATGAAAATGTAAGGACAGTTCAAGGATTAACAAAAAAAAGCAAAATGATATGGGGCGCAAAATAAGAAATATTTATTTATTATTAACATTATTATTAGTAATGTCGTGTGGAAATCATAATTTCGATAAATTTGAAGGGACGGGTTTTTCTTACCAAATAAGTGCTAACAAAGCAGATATAATACGTGTTAGATATACTACGGATGAAGGGGCTCCTTTAATTCAGCTTTTTGACACGAAAGGAAAGCTTAAAGAAGAAGCAGTTATTGCTCCAAATGCACCATTGATTATGAACGGGATAAGAAATGACACAATACAAATAACCTACAAAATTGGAGAGAACGATCAGATGTTTTTATCTTGGTTTAAGAAAAACAAATATAATCCTATTCGCATAGGCAAATATTCGATAAGGTATAACTATGAAATACAAAATGAATATTTGGAAAATGAAGTTTCGGAAATAGATTCTTTGTATATTGATAAGAACACACAAATGATTTCTTTATTTTTCAAACGGAAATTGATTGATAAAAAGCAAATGTACTTATTTACAGTGAGGTCATCTGACATAGCACTTTACAATCCATCAAGTAAATCATATATTCCCTATGCATTTCCAGACAGAAGAAGTATTACTAAGGATTACTTTAAAAAAGTTCTTGCTTTGTATTAATTTCTTAAGGTGTCTCCTCCATTGTCACATAAATTCTTTAGTTTCAGAGCGGATATTAATGGCTATTGTACGTTAGACTAAGCGCCGATGAGGAACGTGTTATGTGAGTAAGGTTCTTACAAGAATTATAAGTACAATGGCAAAGAACTCCAAGAGACCGGAATGTACGATTACGGCGCAAGATTCTATATGCCCGATATTGGAAGATGGGGTGTGGTTGATCCGCTGGCGGAGAAAATGACGAGACATAGTCCTTATAACTATGCGTTTGATAATCCTATTAGATTTATTGATCCGGATGGTAGATATGTTTGGCCACCTGAAGGTGGAAGTGATGGGGAAACCTGGAGTGATAGTGATGGAGACTTTGTCAATAGAAGTGGCACTTGGTATAAAGATAATGGTTCTTTTATTGGAGTGTGGGCTGGAGATGATTGGAGATACGATTCTGTTGGTGGTACAAACCCAAAATCTAGTTATGATGGTAAAACAATGTTATCTTCATCAAATTATGATTATACGTATGATTTACAGCCTGGAAAACAGGCAGATGATGCAAATTACTGGAAGAATGGAAGTAGTGGAAACTTTTTAACCCGTTTAGTAGAAACAACTGCAAGAGATGCTACTGCTAAAGAAAACATCACTACTACTATTGAAGCTGTTCTTATAGCGGCTCCAACCTCAAGAGCTGCAAGAAGATCAACTATGAGGGAGGAAGGTATACCCACAAGTCAACAACCTGTATCACAATCTAAAAATGCTTCGGGAAGAGAATATACTTATGAAGTTCCGAGAAGAAATACTACTGTAAAATCAGGATCTAAAACAGAAAAAAAATCTGTTCAAGAGCAAACAATGGACAGAAGTCATCCAGGACAATCTCATTGGGAAGCCGGTTCTGTTAAAACCGATAGAGATGGAAATGTAAGAATGAATAACTATGGAAGACCTAAATTACAGAATGATAAATCAAAAGTGAATAATTAATGGAAGAGACTTTAGAACAAAAAAAAAGACGTTTGCTTGGAAAAAAACTTTTAAATGACTATTTAAATGAATTAGAAGCCCTAACTAACATAGAGGTAAAAGAAGATTTACTTTTATCTATTCCAGACACGGACTCTATAGGAAAAGTATCTAAAGAACATATGTATAAAAGCACAATTTCATTCAATGAAAAGGAAAAATTATTACTTTTTATAGGGGAATTAATAAAAATTAAAGATGGAAATTGTTTTCTTTATATCACTTATTCTCATGATTGCGGAGCTTTAAAACTCAGTAGTTTAAAAGATTTTAATATAAATTTTAAATTTTATGATGAACACGCTGGAATTTTATCAATTGTTATGGCAGATTTAACAAATGAGCTATTATTGGATTATTATGAAGAAGATGGACAGCACTATTTAGAGATCGAAGCCTTTGGAGAAGAATGGTCGAGAGTGAAAATAGAATAATAATACCCCTAGAAAGTGTCTAACTTTTTGGGGAGACTTATAAGTGGTTATACCCATAGAGGGAAAGATGTTGGATGGGGTACTATAACAGGTGAATTTTTTGGAGGAGACGGACCTACACGTAGTTTGTTTAGCGATTTTAATGATTCTAATTCTGGTCCTTTTGCTTCTTTAGATAGAGCATCATCTCCATATTCTTCTTTAGCAAGACAGGATATACTAAATTCGAAAAATTCAAAAGGAATTGTAAAAATGGGTTATTCCCACGCAAATCCGCTTACTGCAAATTTTGATGGATATGAACAGATGTGGGGAAGGTCAAATGTATCTTGGTATAAATTAGGAGATGAAACACTTTTTTTAATGACCGATTCTAAGTCACAAGAGTCATTGTTTTATAGATTACCAGTAAATAACTTTGAAAGAACTGAAGGGAAAGTAAATAGTTTTGGAAATACATATCAGACCTATATATGGACTGAAAGCAATTCAGAAGTTTCAAAAAAAAGTAATTAACCCAACCTTAAAGAACGTTTTTAAACAAGCTATAACACCGCCATCTATATTAACAAGACCTTGATTTTAAATCGAACATTTTAAATTTAATAAATATGGAAAAAAGTATAAGTTTAATTTTATTACCATTTTTATTTTCGTGCCAAAATATTAGTAATGAAGATATATGTGGAAAATATTCACCCATATCATACAAGAATACATATGACACTCTAACAATTAACAAGGATGGGGTTTATAACAGGGTAATTTACAATATAAAAGGGAAGAAATTGTTGAATTACAATTCGAAATACAAATTAGATGGTTCTTCAATAAAATTTTCTGATTTTTATTTGAATTTGGATAAAGATTTAATTGCTTTTCCCGAAGATGTTAAGGATATCGATATGACTTACACAACTTTTTTTGAACGAAAGAATAAAAATATTATTCTTTGTTTTGGATATCACGAAGGAGAAAATTGTTATCAAAAGATTATAGAATAAGTAAGAATCCGTCTCACAACTAAAACTGAGGCGGATTTTTTATTTCGGTAGAATCTTCATTATTTTAAAAAATAGAAAAAGTTGTTCTCTTCAGGCAACTTTCTTTCTTAAATTGTGTGCTAAAGCGTGTAAACCA
>NZ_JBXUGI010000039.1:0-4854 GCF_057180465.1 Chryseobacterium sp. HNCC26DJ238 | reverse complement strand
GAACCAGTTCCACCGAACTTACCTATGACCAGTATGACAGTAAAGGCAATCTCCTTCAGTACACCACCAAAGATGGTATCACGACCTCCATCATCTGGGGATATAATACAACCCAGCCCATTGCGAAGATCACAGGAGCCACCTACGCTCAGGTGAGCAGCCTGGCAACAGCCATTATCGCAGCTTCCGATGCAGATGCCTTAGCCCCATCAAATGAACCGGCACTGATCAATGCCCTGGATGCGTTCAGGAAAAACCCTGACCTGACAGCTTACCAGATCACGACCTATACTTATGATCCTATGATCGGGGTAACAGGGATCACGCCTCCTTCGGGAATCAGGGAAGTCTATCTCTATGATACTGCCAACAGGCTTAAAGAAATAAGGGAGAATAATGCAACAGGCAAGATCTTGAAAGAATTCAAATACAATTACAAACACTAAAACACATCTCATGAAAAAAATAATCATCCCTGTCAGTGCCCTGTTTGTAGTGGGCCTGTCCCATGCACAGAGCACGAATCTAAGCACAAACGAAAATTACGTCTATTCCAAGACCTATCTCTCTGATCCTGCCCTTCCCAATCCAAAAAGTGTGGAAACCGTTCAGTATATCGACGGCCTGGGAAGACCCAAACAGGTCGTTAATATTAAAGCCTCTCCCACCCAGAAAGATGTGGTGACGCATATTGAATACGACGGATTCGGAAGACAGGTGAAAGATTACCTTCCTGTACCGCAGTCGAACACTCTGAATGGAGCCATCGTTCCCAATCCCCTTGCCAATGCGACGCAGCCTGAGATCTACGGAGCTGAGAAAATCTATGCGGAGAAGATTCTGGAAAACTCTCCCTTAGACCGCATTCAGCAGCAGATCCAGGTGGGAAATGATTGGACTGGTAAGCCTGTCAAATTTGATTATGACGCCAATGTAGCTAGCGACTATGTAAGAAAATATAAGACCACCACGACTTGGGTAGAAGGTCGAACTCATACTGCTGTTCAGCTGCTTGAGTATTTTTCACCCAATCAGTTATATAAAAATACAGTAACCGATGAAGACGGCAACAAAACCATAGAGTTCAAAAATGGTCAGGGACAGACTTTGCTGATCAGAAAAGTATTGAGTGCAACAGAGAACGCAGATACGTATTATGTGTATAATGAATATAACCAGTTAGCATATGTAATTCCTCCCTTGGCTTCAGCACCAACAGTAGAACCTGCAACGGTAGAAAATCTTTATTATCAGTACCGTTATGACGGCAGAAACCGCCTGGTCGAAAAGAAGATCCCCGGGAAAGGTTGGGAATATCTGGTATATGATAAAGCCGACAGACTTATTTTCACACAGGATGCCGTAATGCGACCTTCATCAAAATGGATGTTCACAAAATATGATCAGTTTGGAAGAGTGATCCTGACAGGGATTGTTGCCGGAACAGTAGACAGGGCTCCGATGCAGAATATGATTCTTAATAATTTAATTACAGAAAACAGAGATTCAAGCGGGTTTGCAAAAAATGGGATGCAGGTTTATTATTCAAATAATCATTTCCCTTATCTTGAAACAGTGTTGTCTGTGAACTATTATGATTCGTATGCTCCTTACAGCTTTAATCCAACCTTTCCTACAGCCGTATTCGGTATTCCCATTATCACTGACAACAGCACCGAAAATAATATCAGCACCAAGAGTCTGCCTGTGATGAGTTTTGTGAAAAACATTGAGGATGACAACTGGACAAAGAATTACACCTGGTATGACATCAAAGGAAGACCTGTAGGAAGCCACTCCATCAATCATCTGGGAGGCTATACCAAAACGGAATCAGAGCTTGATTTCTCGGGAACCCCGAAACAGGTGGTGACCCGTCACAAGAGGTTGAATACCGATACGGAAAGAATCATTACCGAGAACTTTACCTATGACCATCAGAACAGGTTGTTGGTGCATACGCATCAGGTAGACAATAACCCTGTAGAATATCTGGCTCAGAATGAATACAATCCCCTTTCACAGTTAAAAACAAAGAAAGTTGGCGGGATAAGTTCATCTACTCCTCTTCAGACCGTGGATTATCAGTATAACATTCGTGGATGGATGACGAAGATCAATGATCCTGTGAATCTTGGAACAGATTTTTTCGGGTACAAAATGAAGTACACAGATCCTGAATACAACGCGGTAGGATCTGGAAGATATAATGGGAATATTGCAGAAATTGACTGGAATATGTCTACCGTCAACAGCCGAAAAAGATATACCTACGCATATGACGGTTTAAACAGATTATCAGATGCGGTCTATACAGAACCGGATCAGACAGATCCAAATACCTTTTATTATAATGAGAATCTGACCTATGATAAAAATGGCAATATAAAAACGCTCAAAAGATTTGCCTATCCGGAAGTGGGAAGTACAATAGCATTAAAGGTAGATGACCTTGACTATCAATATGAGGGTAACCGTCTCACTCAGGTTATCGAGACATCTTTAAATATCGGATATGAAGGGGGTGACGGGATAATGGATTATGACAATAATGGAAATATGACCGCTATGCCTGATAAAGGTCTATTTAATATGCGTTATAATCATTTGAACCTTCCCTCAAAAATGTCTATTTTTCAGCCCTACAATCCTGCTTTTGGAAGTTATGATATGAATTATCTCTACAGGGCAGACGGTGTAAAGCTCAGAAAAAAATTTACATCAGTTCCCGAGCGTTCAGGAAATGTAACTACCAAAATTACTGACTATCTTGATGGGTTTCATTATAACCAGACTCAGGTTACAACTCCATGCATGTTTTGTCCGGTTGAATTTGCTTACGAAGAGCGTGCCTACCGGAAGGTGGCTCCACAGCCAATAGGACTAGAATCTGCTTTCGTACTTGATTTTGTGGGTACTTCAGAAGGATTTTTCAGTTTTAAAGAAAATCGTTACATTTACCAATACAGAGACCATCTTGGAAATGCAAGGGTCAGTTATGCTAAAAAAACAGACGGCACTGTAGAAATTACAGATACGAATGATTATTATGCTTTCGGACTCAATCACATAGGGGGTGTTAATAAAGGTTATCTGGGAAGCTATTACAATTATAAGTACAATGGCAAGGAAATTCAGGAGACCGGAATGTATGATTATGGAGCGAGGTTTTATATGCCGGATATTGGAAGATGGGGTGTGGTAGATCCGTTGGCGGAGAAATACAGAAGACATTCCACTTATAATTACGCTGTGAACAATCCAATTAGATTTATTGATCCGGATGGTCGTGGTGTTAATGATGTTATTATTACAGGTGCCTATAAAGATAAAGCCTTGGCGCAATTACAGGCAGCCACAAATGGTCAGTTAAATCTGACAATGGATGCTAGTGGAAAAGTTACTGCTGAACCAGTAAAAGGAGCAAAATTAACAGATGCCTCCTCAACATTTTTGAAAGCAACACAAGATAATTGCAATATAGCAGTTATAAAAACAGATGGAGATTATAGACTTGATGATGGTACATTTTACTCTGGCGGAGCTTATCTTGGAAGCAAAATGGCAGGAAATGGAAAAATGATAGGGACAAATGTTGTGAATCCGATGGTTAATGAAAAAATAGATGAAGCTTTAGGAATACCAGAAGGAGTTGGTACTTTACATGAAGCTCTTGAGCTTTATTCTGGACTACTTAACAGTCCAGGTAGTCCAGCTGCAACATCTGAAGAAAACAATAGTAAAGGATATACTGCTGCGCACAAAAATGCAAATAAATTAGATCCAAGACATAAAGATCCAAGTAGTGATTATACAAGTGAACATACAAGGCAAAATGTGAAAAATACAGATCGTAAACTATTATACACTGAAGAAGAAGTAATCTATACAAATAAAAAAACTAATGAACAGACTTCTTTAGGACGTTTTAAAACTACTCCATAATGAAAAAATTATTAACAATATTTTTAAGTTTTTTGTGGCTATTCATTTTTAGTAAGCCATTCCAACAGCCAAAAAATGAAATAAATTTGATGGCAAAGGTCGAAAAAATAGACTCTACAAGAAATAGTTATATAATATATATAAAAGGTAAAGCTGGAAAAGGAGTGTTTTCTATTCCTAAAGCTTGTGGCAACCAAAGTGGTTATAAATATAAACTACAGAAAGGAAAGCTATATTCTTTTAAATTGAAGAAATCAAATTCTATGCATATGCCTGAACATCAGCCTAAGGAGCATATTGATAAAGAACTACTAGATGGACAAGTAATCTGGACGAGCAAGATGAAAAGTACTTTTTATGAAGATTGTTTAAATATGTGTGGCTTGTATATAGATAATGAAGGAAAGCCTAAACGATATAAAAAATAAATTAGTATAATACCCGCTCCCGATTTTATCGTGTGGCAGATAACACAAAAACCCATCGCAATTGCGATGGGTTTTTGTGTTTATATACCTTGCAGAACGTTTGCAAGATTATCTTTTAACCGGTTATGAAGGAGCAAAGGAATATTTTGAAATTAATGATTATGACCTTAACGGAAACATTAAAAGACTGCAAAGATCAGCGGAACTTGTTTCCGGAACCACTGCGCTGAAAATAGACGATCTGAAATACGATTACGCAGGAAACAGGCTTATCAAAGTAACGGAAGAGCAGACAGGAAACAGCAACGGTTATCCTTACTTAACAAATCATAATACCATTGAATATGATAACGGTCTTTTAAATGGTAATGGAAACATGACTAAACATCTGGATAAGGGTATTTCTTCAATTCAATATAATTATTTAAATTTACCTGTAAAGATTAATCAGAATGCCCAGATAACTGATTACACTTACCGA
>NZ_JBXUGI010000038.1:0-5412 GCF_057180465.1 Chryseobacterium sp. HNCC26DJ238 | reverse complement strand
AAGAGAAGAGATCATTGAAAAATAGATATAACAACCAAGTAAGGAAAAACTAAAGCGTCAAAACTTTGAGTGAGTCAGACAAACATACAATGGAGAGTTTGATCCTGGCTCAGGATGAACGCTAGCGGGAGGCCTAACACATGCAAGCCGAGCGGTAGAAGATCTTCGGATCTTTGAGAGCGGCGCACGGGTGCGGAACACGTGTGCAACCTACCTTTATCAGGGGGATAGCCTTTCGAAAGGAAGATTAATACCCCATAATATATTAAGTGGCATCATTTGATATTGAAAACTCCGGTGGATAGAGATGGGCACGCGCAAGATTAGATAGTTGGTGAGGTAACGGCTCACCAAGTCAATGATCTTTAGGGGGCCTGAGAGGGTGATCCCCCACACTGGTACTGAGACACGGACCAGACTCCTACGGGAGGCAGCAGTGAGGAATATTGGACAATGGGTGAGAGCCTGATCCAGCCATCCCGCGTGAAGGACGACTGCCCTATGGGTTGTAAACTTCTTTTGTATAGGGATAAACCCAGATACGTGTATCTGGCTGAAGGTACTATACGAATAAGCACCGGCTAACTCCGTGCCAGCAGCCGCGGTAATACGGAGGGTGCAAGCGTTATCCGGATTTATTGGGTTTAAAGGGTCCGTAGGCGGACTCGTAAGTCAGTGGTGAAATCTCATAGCTTAACTATGAAACTGCCATTGATACTGCGGGTCTTGAGTAAGGTAGAGGTAGCTGGAATAAGTAGTGTAGCGGTGAAATGCATAGATATTACTTAGAACACCAATTGCGAAGGCAGGTTACCATGTCTTAACTGACGCTGATGGACGAAAGCGTGGGGAGCGAACAGGATTAGATACCCTGGTAGTCCACGCCGTAAACGATGCTAACTCGTTTTTGGGTTTTCGGATTCAGAGACTAAGCGAAAGTGATAAGTTAGCCACCTGGGGAGTACGAACGCAAGTTTGAAACTCAAAGGAATTGACGGGGGCCCGCACAAGCGGTGGATTATGTGGTTTAATTCGATGATACGCGAGGAACCTTACCAAGGCTTAAATGGGAATTGACAGGTTTAGAAATAGACTTTTCTTCGGACAATTTTCAAGGTGCTGCATGGTTGTCGTCAGCTCGTGCCGTGAGGTGTTAGGTTAAGTCCTGCAACGAGCGCAACCCCTGTCACTAGTTGCTAGCATTAAGTTGAGGACTCTAGTGAGACTGCCTACGCAAGTAGAGAGGAAGGTGGGGATGACGTCAAATCATCACGGCCCTTACGCCTTGGGCCACACACGTAATACAATGGCCGGTACAGAGGGCAGCTACACAGCGATGTGATGCAAATCTCGAAAGCCGGTCTCAGTTCGGATTGGAGTCTGCAACTCGACTCTATGAAGCTGGAATCGCTAGTAATCGCGCATCAGCCATGGCGCGGTGAATACGTTCCCGGGCCTTGTACACACCGCCCGTCAAGCCATGGAAGTCTGGGGTACCTGAAGTCGGTGACCGTAACAGGAGCTGCCTAGGGTAAAACAGGTAACTAGGGCTAAGTCGTAACAAGGTAGCCGTACCGGAAGGTGCGGCTGGAACATCTCATTTTAGAGCGTCTTTAAGACGTTAAACAAAAAAAGGTACTTCAATGTACCATGTACTTACTTTAAGAAAACGTTTTAGTTTTTTACTCGGTTGCTTATATTATAAAAGATGAATGATGATCGATGAATGATCGGTAAAGAGAAATCAATATTGTATCAGGAGTCATGAATCATTTATCATATATAAAAACACCCACTAGAAATTAGTATCAGGGAACAGAGAGATTGAGATATAAAAATAAGGAGTCGGATGCTATCATTCATTACTTATTACTTATCACTCATAAGAGAGTCTCGTAGCTCAGCTGGTTAGAGCGCTACACTGATAATGTAGAGGTCGGCAGTTCGAGCCTGCCCGAGACTACTAATTGTAAAAGACGGTAAGATATAAGATAGGAGACACCAGATTTTAAATCTGATATCTGGAATCTGAGATCTGAGGTCTACTAGAGGGGGAATTAGCTCAGCTGGCTAGAGCGCCTGCCTTGCACGCAGGAGGTCAAGGGTTCGACTCCCTTATTCTCCACAGTTTTGTGCGTTTGATTTAAAAGTTGATGGATAGAGCCAAAATAAATATCCATTTATCAGACAAGCAGAAAGCATTAAGATCATTGACATTAACGGTAAAAATATCACAAAGAGAAAACCGAGCGCAATTAAGCGTTTGAGTTTACAAAAAATAAGCTTGGTAGCAATACTGAGTAAAAAAATACTGAACTAATTAACAAATTAGGAAAGAAATCGTTAAGGGCGTATGGCGGATGCCTAGGCTTTCAGAGGCGAAGAAGGACGCGGTAAGCTGCGAAAAGCTGCGGGGATCGGCACACACGAATTGATCCGCAGATGTCCGAATGGGGCAACCCGTCTGGTTGAAGACCAGTCACTCTAAATTTATTTAGAGAGCAAACCCGGAGAACTGAAACATCTAAGTACCCGGAGGAAAAGAAATCGAAGAGATTCCGTAAGTAGTGGCGAGCGAACGCGGATTAGCCCAAAAGTCTTTATATATTTAATAGAATGTTCTGGAAAGAACAGCCATAGAGGGTGATAGCCCCGTACATGAAAGGTATATTTAGATGATAAATGAGTAGGGCGGGACACGTGAAATCCTGTCTGAATATGGGGGGACCATCCTCCAAGGCTAAATACTCCTGAAAGACCGATAGTGAACAAGTACTGTGAAGGAAAGGTGAAAAGCACTTCGAATAGAAGGGTGAAATAGAACCTGAAACCGTACGCCTACAAGCGGTCGGAGCCCACAAGTTGGGTGACGGCGTGCCTTTTGCATAATGAGCCTACGAGTTAATTTTACTAGCGAGGTTAAGGACTTCAGGTCCGGAGCCGGAGCGAAAGCGAGTCTGAATAGGGCGTATAGTTAGTAGGATTAGACGCGAAACCTTGTGATCTACCCATGGGCAGGTTGAAGCTTTGGTAACACAAAGTGGAGGACCGAACCGGTTGACGTTGAAAAGTCTTCGGATGACCTGTGGGTAGGGGTGAAAGGCCAATCAAACTGGGAGATAGCTCGTACTCCCCGAAATGCATTTAGGTGCAGCGTCGTATATAAGTTTATTAGAGGTAGAGCTACTGATTGGATGCGGGGGAGTCAAATCCTACCAATTCCTGACAAACTCCGAATGCTAATAAATGTTCTACGGCAGTGAGGGCGCGGGTGCTAAGGTCCGTGTCCGAGAGGGAAAGAACCCAGACCAACAGCTAAGGTCCCCAAATCTCTATTAAGTTGAAGCAACGCGGTTGGACTGCATTGACAGCTAGGATGTTGGCTTGGAAGCAGCCATTCATTTAAAGAGTGCGTAACAGCTCACTAGTCGAGCGGTCCGGCATGGATAATAATCGGGCATAAATAGAGTACCGAAGCTATGGATTTACAACTTAAGAGTTGTATCTGGTAGGGGAGCATTCTGTTTGCACAGAAGCAGTATCGTGAGATATTGTGGAGCGTACAGAAAAGAAAATGTAGGCATAAGTAACGATAAAGGGGGCGAGAAACCCCCTCACCGAAAGACTAAGGTTTCCTCAGCCATGCTAATCAGCTGAGGGTTAGTCGGGACCTAACGCGAACCCGAAAGGGGTAGTGGATGGACAATGGGTTAATATTCCCATACTTGCTCACACTAAAAAGGGGACGGAGTGCCGTACTTACTGGAGACTGACGGAATAGTCAAGACCTAGCCTTCGGGCGAAGTTGCTGTAAGGAAAGTGCTTCCAAGAAAAGCCGAAGTGAAGCAACCCGTACCAAAACCGACACAGGTAGTCGAGGAGAGAATCCTAAGGTGCTAGAGTGAATCATGGTTAAGGAACTAGGCAAAATAGTCTCGTAACTTCGGAAGAAGAGACGCCAGCAGCAATGCTGGCCGCAGTGAAGAGGCCCAGGCGACTGTTTATCAAAAACACAGGACTCTGCTAAATCGAAAGATGCTGTATAGGGTCTGACACCTGCCCGGTGCTGGAAGGTTAAGGAAGGTCGTTAGCAGCAATGCGAAGCGATTGACTGAAGCCCCAGTAAACGGCGGCCGTAACTATAACGGTCCTAAGGTAGCGAAATTCCTTGTCGGGTAAGTTCCGACCTGCACGAATGGTGTAACGATCTGGGCACTGTCTCAACCATGAGCTCTGTGAAATTGTAGTAACGGTGAAGATGCCGTTTACCCGCAATGGGACGAAAAGACCCTGTGAACCTTTACTATAACTTCGTATTGACTTTGAGTAAGTAATGTGTAGGATAGGTGGGAGACTTTGAAGCAGGCACGCTAGTGTTTGTGGAGTCAACGTTGAAATACCACCCTTTACTTACTTGGAGCCTAACTTCTGTTGGAAGGACATTGCGTGGTGGGTAGTTTGACTGGGGTGGTCGCCTCCAAAAGAGTAACGGAGGCTTTCAAAGGTACCCTCAGCACGCTTGGTAACCGTGCGTAGAGTGTAATGGCATAAGGGTGCTTGACTGTGAGACCTACAAGTCGATCAGGTGCGAAAGCAGGACATAGTGATCCGGTGGTTCCGTATGGAAGGGCCATCGCTCATAGGATAAAAGGTACTCCGGGGATAACAGGCTAGTCTCCCCCAAGAGCTCACATCGACGGGGAGGTTCGGCACCTCGATGTCGGCTCGTCACATCCTGGGGCTGGAGAAGGTCCCAAGGGTTGGGCTGTTCGCCCATTAAAGTGGCACGCGAGCTGGGTTCAGAACGTCGTGAGACAGTTCGGTCTCTATCTATTGCGGGCGTTAGATGTTTGAGAGGGCTTGATTCTAGTACGAGAGGACCGAATTGAACAAACCTCTGGTGTATCAGTTGTACCGCCAGGTGCACCGCTGAGTAGCTACGTTTGGAAGAGATAAGCACTGAAAGCATATAAGTGCGAAACTCGCCTCAAGATGAGACATCTTTTAAGGGTCGTTGGAGATGACGACGTTGATAGGCTACAGGTGTAAAGTTGGTAACAGCATAGCCGAGTAGTACTAATTACCCGTAGATTTATAGCCTAATAGGTAAACGCTTCATTGCGCACTAAAGGTTCTCTCTTTGTGAACATTTTTATCGATAAAACAGATCTCAGATAGAAGACATCAGATGACAGAGCGTATAAAGTTCTGAACTCTGAAATCTACCTTCTGATATCTTATATACAACCTTTAGGGTGGTTTTAGCGGTGGGGCTCACCTGTTCCCATTCCGAACACAGAAGTTAAGCCCACCAGCGCCGATGGTACTGCGAAAGCGGGAGAGTAGGTCGCCGCCAGTTTTTTTTAAAAGTCTCATACATTTATTTGTGTGAGACTTTTTTTTGCGTTAAAC
>NZ_JBXUGI010000037.1:0-7704 GCF_057180465.1 Chryseobacterium sp. HNCC26DJ238 | reverse complement strand
AAATGTTTTCAATATTTCAGGCTCCACGACGGTTCCCTTTCTTCATCCGGGCTGTGCGGTGGATATCGAGATGCGAAAACCGGATACGAATGAGACCTCGTATTTTACAAGGATCATGATCACAGAAGCGACGCATGAAATAGACACCATCGGACACTATACAGGAAGCTTCGACGGGATTGCTTCGGACACAGGTTTTTTACCCAAGCCTGAATTTACAGTTCCTATCGCACAGCCCCAGCTGGCTACGGTGATCTCGAACACGGATCCCGAAGGTCAGGGCAGGGTTCAGGTTAGATTCGACTGGCAGACGAATGACACGACTCACTTTATCAGAATGATGAGTCCTGATGCAGGAGGAACGGATCAGATCACGCAGAACCGAGGTTATGTTGCGATTCCGGAGGTAGGAGACCAGGTAATGGTGAACTTCGTTCACAATCATCCTGACCGTCCATTTGTGATGGGAGGAATGTTCCATGGAGGAATAGGATTGGGAGGAGGCATGGACAACCGTGTGAAATCAATTCAGACGAGAAGCGGTCACCGGGTGGTCTTCACGGAAGATGAAAGCATCATCATCACGGATAAATCAGGAAATGAGATCCATCTGGACACGACGGGAAGCAATATCACAATCACTGCTCCCGAAACCATGACGTTCAACTGCAAGAATATGAATATTAACGTAGGACAGAATATGACCACTTCGGTCGGGGTTAATAAATCTGACACAATCGGAATGAACAATACTGAAAGTGTAGGAGCTATGAAAATGACTTCAGTGATGGGAGATACGAGTATGTTTGTTACCGGGAAGCTGACCGAAATGATTGAGGGCGATTTTCACAGTGAAACTAAGCAGGGGAAAACAGTTGTCAACAGCGAAGGAGGAATTGAAACAAGTGCTGTCGGCAAAATAAAAAAAGACGCTGACGGAAATATTCATAACAGAAGCGGAGAATTAGGAAAAGCATATTAAATAATCACTTATGAGCAGAACAAGAATTGTAAAAGGCAAAATAACAGAAGTTGTTGGTGGTGATTTGCAATATTATTCTTCGGCAGACATTGTTGAGAGTTCGGCAGACGTTTATTCAGAAAAAAGTGCCAAAAATATTTTACATGCAGGAAGTCCTTCCAAACCGACAGGTGAAAATATTAATGTCAAATGCATGGTCAAGTTTAGGCCCAGCGAAAAATATATCGGACAATACGGATTTGACTGGATAAGGGTTGCTGATACAAACTTAGTTGGTGATAACCCGTACAAAGATATTATTTCTAATAAAAATGGTGTTCATCCTGACGCAAATGAATTCAGTCTGCTTAAGAATAGATTCGATAAAATATCAGTCAGGTCAAAAAATGTAATCTATATTATTCCTGAGTTAAATTTATATCCGGGATTTGAAGCGCAATTGCTGCTGTATATCGAAATTGAAGAAAAACCGGAAAAGATTATTTTAAAATATGACCGGCATATTCTGGATCTGAGAGGGAAAGAGGAAATCAGAAATATATCTGTAACTCCTAAAGGTCAGCCACATAAAGAGTATCTTACCGTTTATTCGAAAGAAGCAAGTTCTAAAGTAACTTATATAGAAGCATTTGCTGTTGACAAAAAAGGGGTGGAACATTTGGTAGGGAAGCTTAAAGTTCTGCCAAATAAGACGGTGCATACATTACCCGTAATATTTGTTGGGGTAACAACCAACCTGTCCGGCGTAAAAGGTAATGCTAAAACCGGAAGTTATCTCGGAGAATATCAAAATCTGTTTACGCTGTACCGACAGGCATTGGTAAAACCTGATCTGAAATATATACAGAGATTCGATGTTTCGGGTGATGCTGAAATACAGTCTTTTAAAGTTCCGGGAGGCATTGCTTATCAAAAACAGGTCGGTACAGCAAAAAGATTTTTGCATCATAGACTGGAAGCCTTATTTAATGCTGCACATCCAGAATATACAAGTTACTATAAA
This sequence comes from Chryseobacterium sp. HNCC26DJ238, assembly GCF_057180465.1. Taxonomy (NCBI): domain Bacteria; kingdom Pseudomonadati; phylum Bacteroidota; class Flavobacteriia; order Flavobacteriales; family Weeksellaceae; genus Chryseobacterium; species Chryseobacterium sp. HNCC26DJ238. The sequence goes on along the minus strand of NZ_JBXUGI010000037.1, from coordinate 5,719 downwards.
GTGTTTTTTCTTGCAGACGTTTCTCCGGGAACGGCTGGAGTGGCATTGCTGAATACGAAATTAACCATCGTATTTACCCCGAGGAACCCGGCTACGACCGTTCATGAACTTCTGCATGCAGTGGGTTTGCCACACTCATGGGAGAAGGGAAATAAAAATACGGATATTAATGGATTTATATTTGAAAAATTTAAAACAGACAATGTGATGGATTATTCTAAAAACCGATATTCACTCTGGAAATGGCAGTGGAAAAAGCTGCAAAGTAACTGTACCCATCATCAATATAAACCCTGACATCTAATGAGAAAACTAATTTTTATCTTCTTAATAAAGATATTATTTTCTTGTAACGGACAGGGAAACGATAAGAACAGCATTATACCTAAAACGACAAAAACTGCCAAAATGCAAAACATTGATATTAATCTGTGGAAAGAAAAAGCAACAAATTATATGAAAAGCCTGAGTGAAAGCGGAGAAAATATTGTATTAGATACACCATATTATTTTTTGAAAGAAACTCAGGGAAATAAAGTCACTGAGTTTTCAGGAAATGATAAAGAAGGCTATTCGTTAAAAGAGACTTTGCCAAAACCTAATATCTATAATAATATTAAATTTTACCGGGCAAACGGAACGATTCTTTATTCATTTAAGACATTGTTGATAAGTCCGAATATTGTGATAGGAAACCATACGGAATACGATGAAAATGGAAATGCAGTTAAAAATGAAGATTATGACAAGGGATTCAAATCAACACCGGAAAAAATTATTGAGTTTATAAAAACTCATGGCGGAAACATTGAAAATGAGCTTACGATTATCGATCGACAGAAAAACGAAAATGGAAATACCTGGTATGTTGAGTTTTTAATCCCGGAAAAGAAAACAGTCAAAATTTTCACTCTTGAGGATGGCACACTCAAAATAGTAAAGTCTGAAGAAAGAAGCTCTGACTTTTTAGAGGATTAAGATGAACAGGTCTGTTTAATTGTTGGTAATTGCTGATTATTTTAATGTCAACTTATAAATAAGTAAATTAATTTTAAGGTTAAATAGTAAACACAGATCAGAGAAACAGCAAAATGGATTAATGTAAGGCTGAGGAGATTTTAAATCCGTAGTATGAAAGCATAAATATGTGAAAAGAGATTCGTTCTGGAGATAATACCAATGTAATTAAAATACATTCGCATTTATATTGATACTTCATAAATAAATCATTATTAATTTTAATCATTGACAAAAAAAACTTATTTTAGTTACACCAAAAAAATTGTCACCACGAATATTAATATTGAAAATACATGGGAGTACTAGTTACCAACGAAACAGTAAAACAGCTTTTTCACATAGCGCAGTCGATTGCCAGGGAAAATTATAATGCAACCTACAGCGGTCCGCATATTCTTCAGGCCTTAATGCATAAAGACATAGGCCTTAATGATTTTTTAAAAAGCATTGATAAAGATCCCGGATATTTTTATGAGTGGGCTGATGTCCGGATCGAAGATTATCCCAAAACGACTCATCTTCCCAGTGAAGTGGGTGAAGGAGAATTCGTTGATCAGATTCTCGAAGAAGCTGATGATATCAGGTTAAAATTAGGCCTTGACGAAATTACACCCCTCTGTATTTTAACAGCAATCGTAAAACCACAGGTCGCTTTTACATTACAGCAACTCAAATCTCTTCCTTTGAGGGAACACGAAATCTTCAATTTATACAGAAAAGATACGCCTTATGCCTCATCCGAAAACAGTGAAATTTCTTCTCTTTTTTCTAACGGGTCAGAGTATTCAGATAATTCTTATCCTTCCATTAAAAGTTACTGCATAGACAGAACTGCGCAGGCAAGACAGGGTGCTTTAGAAAATATCATCGGTCGCGACAAAGAATTGAGGATGCTGGTAGAAATTCTCTGCAGGAGAACAAAACCCAATGTCATCATTATTGGTGAACCGGGAGTCGGAAAAACCGCTCTGGTGGAAGGTTTTGCGACTGAAATAATCCGTGGAAACGTTCCCGAAATGCTCAAAAATGCAACACTGCTGGAATTGGACACCGGAGCGTTGCTGGCCGGAACTTCCTATAAAGGGGAAATTGAAGACCGCCTGAAAAAAGTCATTAATGAATGTAAAAAGATAGAAAAGGCTATCCTTTTTATTGATGAAATACATACCCTGCTAGATCCTAAAGGAAGCATAGGAAACATCGGTAATATTCTCAAACCTGAACTCGCCAGAGGTGAAATTACCGTTATCGGAGCTACAACTCAGGAAGAATACAGAAAAATAATCGAGCCTGAACAGGCATTCAACCGTAGGTTTGAAGTTCTTACCGTTAATGAACCGGATGAACAGGCCTGTGTAAAAATGATTGATGTTCTTTTGGAAGGCTATAAAAAACATCACGGTATTGAGGTTGATAAGGCTGCTTTACCGGAATGTGTGCGTCTCGCAAAAAGATATGCAAAAGGCAAAAAATTACCGGATGCTGCGATCGATTTATTGGACAGGACAATGGCTGCCATTAAAATGCTTGATGAACTTTCGGAAAAAGAACTGGAAGGCTGGAAAGAAAATTATGAAAACATTCTTAAAGAAGAATTTTCAGACGACAAAGATAAGGCTGATGAACTGATCTGGAACTATAATTTACTGAGAGATAAAATCAGTCCTATTTTATGGGGATCCCTGAACGAACAGCCACAGATTGATAATTCGATGCCCGTTGAGCATCTGCAAAAAGTAATTGAAGACACTTTTACAGAGTTGATACAGCATGCCTCGACAAAGAGAGAAAAGGTAGGTAAGCTAGAACTTGCTGCTGTTATGGCAGCAAAAACCAATATTCCGATCGGTAAAATTCAGGCACAGGAAAAAGAGAAGCTTTTGAATATGGAATCTCTTTTACTCAACAGGGTCGTTGGTCAGGATCATGCCCTGAAAGTACTTTCTGATGCCATTGTCGAAAACAGAAGCGGATTAAATAAACCGGGACAGCCTATTGGCTCATTTTTCCTTTTGGGACCTACAGGAACCGGAAAAACGGAACTGGCAAAATCAATGGCTGAATTGCTTTTTAATGATGAAAAAGCAATGGTTCGTTTTGATATGTCTGAATTTAAAGAAGAGCATTCCGCTGCATTATTATATGGTGCTCCTCCGGGATATGTCGGATACGAAGAAGGAGGAATGCTGGTGAACAAAATCCGTCAGCAGCCTTATACGGTAGTTTTGTTTGATGAGATAGAGAAAGCCCATCATTCTGTTTTCGACGTGTTTCTGCAGATCATGGATGAGGGTAAAGTACATGATAAATTAGGAAAAGAAGGGGATTTCAGCAATGCCCTGATTTTATTTACTTCAAACATCGGAAGCGAAGAAATTGTAAAACAGTTTGAAGAAGGAAAGATTCCCGAATCATCTTCTCTGATGCAGATTATGTCTAATTCAGGAAGATTCAGACCCGAATTTTTAGCAAGAATTACAGAAATCATCCCTTTTGCACCAATCACGGAATCAATAGCTGAAAGAATTTTCAATATTCAGTTAAGGTCACTTCACAAATCACTGCACCGATTGGGAATGGCGCTTTCAATTACGGATGAAGCTGTTAAAAACCTGGCGTTAGGAGGTTTCAGCAGTAAATATGGAGCAAGACAGATTTCCGGGGTGATCAGATCTCAATTGGCGAGACCTATCTCAAAGATGATTGTAAGAGAAGAAGTGAAATCCGGTCAGACACTGACCGTAGACTGGAGTGCAGCGGAAGAAAAAATTGATTGGAAAGTCAGTTAAATATATTCGATTCAAATAAAAAATCAGAATGCCAAAACCATCATGCATTCTGATTTTAAAATTATGATTGTAAGAATGAAAATATATTTCAGTAAAATAATATTGGCAGCGCTGTTTTTAATATCCTTTGAAATAACTTCTGCTCAATATCTCTCTGCAACAGATACCTCAGAAAGCAGTGTGAAAAAATACAGAAGGATCATCAGTTCAAATAAAGAAATTGTTCAGTTTATTGAAAATTCACTTGCTAAGAGAGGGCTTCCAAAACATTTGAGGAATTTAGCGTTGATTGAATCTCATTTTGACAGAAATATCACTTCTCATGCAGGAGCAGTGGGCGTCTGGCAGTTCATGACGGCTCATGCCAATCAGTATGGACTGACTGAAGACCGGCGTAATGATTTATATAGAAGCACTAAAGTTGCGGTAGTTTCTTTAGGAAATTTGTATAAAAAATATAACAACTGGATCACGGTGGTTGCAGCTTATAATTGTGGAGAAGGAAATGTTGCTAAAGCCATGCAGTCTGCCAACTCAACTCAATATCATATTTTTTCTAAGTATTTACCTGCCGAAACCATTAACCATGTTAAAAAATATCTGAACGCATGCTATGCAACCGGAGAATTAAACAGTGTTCTGACCAATTACAATACCTCAAGAATGAAAAAAGCATTTGATGCAAGATCAGAAACCAAAGAGGAATCATCTCTTTCTGAAACTGAAATCAATGCAGGATTCAGTCTGAAAATTATTGCAGAAGAATTAAATATACCTTTACACGATATCATGATTTGGAATCCTGAAATTGAAGAACAGCTTCAGAATACCGGAGAAAGCATTCTTCATCTTCCGACAGATTTGATGCCTGATTTTCTATTGAAAAAAAATAAGATTCTTTCCCGCTCTGTAAAGGAAAGGAAAAATGTTCCCTCAGAATGATTTTTCATCGATCGTAGAATTACGACATGAAATCGTAGAACTACTACAAAATTTTAAATAAATAATTAAAAGTCGCTGAATCGTTTTATGGTTATTACCTTTGAGTAACAAATCAGATCATTACAATATTCACGATTAAAATTTATTTATCATGGCAGCAAATTCAAGAGGAATCTTAAAATTCAACGGTAGCGAAGGACAGAAATTACTGAAGCTTAATTACAGCGTATCAAGATCCACAGACGTATCCGGAAGGGTAGCTTCTGATCCGTCCAACGCACTGATCAAATTAACCATCGAAGCAACAGAGAAATCAGACATCCTGGAATCTTTACTGAACGGAAAGTACAAACCGACCTCAGGTGAAATCACGTTCAACAAATCTCACGAAGAAGGAACACTTATTACCCTGAACTGGGAAAACGGATATGTGATTCAGCATGAAGTAGACTTCGATGCAGTAGATGAGAATTCTATGCTGATCAGCTTTGTGGTAAGTGCAGAAAAGATCAACTACGGAAACTCCGCTTACGAAGGAGTATGGCCTACAAGCTAGATGATACAATCCACTTATAAGTATTATCAGATAAAGCAAGACTGTCTTAAGACAGTCTTTTTTTTACAGAACAACATCATGAAAAGCTGTTTTTCGGTGAAGATTACTTACGGTATTAGCTTAAGCATATTAATTTATGTTATATATATCATACATTTTTGAATAATTTTTGTATATTTAACCTACCACACAATCTACGCATATGAATATTTCAGAACCAGGCATGGGCGGTTTCCGTCCCTCCGAGAATGCAGAAGGAATCTCTTCGAACCATCACACCGGGATCAACCGGTTGGTTAAATTATCATTGGTGATAGAAGGCCGGGTGATCAGCTACTACAAACATTTTAAACTGACGCAGAGTTCCCGTCGTCATCACGAGTTCAGTCTGACGCTGGCGCATGATACCCTT
>NZ_JBXUGI010000036.1:0-9071 GCF_057180465.1 Chryseobacterium sp. HNCC26DJ238 | reverse complement strand
ACCATTGTACTTATAATTCTGATATCCTCCCAAAAGAGCTTTATTAGCTCCAATATGATTCAACCCAAATGCATAGTAATTGTTAACATCCATCACTTCAATTGCGCCTTGGCTGTTTTTTGCATAACTGACCCTCGCATTTCCAAGGTGATCCCTGTATTGGTAAATGTAGCGATTTTCTGTAAAACTGAAAAATCCTTCTGAAGTACCCATGAAATCAAGTACGAAAGCAGATTCAAATCCTATTGGCTGTTGAGCCACCTTCCGGTAGGCACGCTCTTCGTAGGCAAATTCAGCGGCGATGAAACGGTTTTGTCTAACTTCTAAAAAATTTGAAGTAATACAGGATATAAAAGAAGAAGATAAAGCGTTTATCACAAGATTTCTTGACCTTACAATATGTGATTAAAAAGCTAAAAAGAATACTGTAGAAATATTCTGTGCTATATAACATAAAAAAACCTCGCAAAATACGAGGTTTTTTTATCAGTCACGGAATGTTTTTTTTATTTACTATCTTGTAAATATGAACAATCTCTAAAAAAAGGATATGTAGTTTTCAGAAATTTAGATGTTTTTCCTTCTTCATCATAATAATATTGTTCTTTACTGTTCCTAATTAATATCCATGATTTGAGAGTATAATCTGAATATAGAGTATCTTTTGGAGTTATAAAAGCATAAATGTATTCATGCAGTGAACTATTAGATGTTTCTTTATATTTTTCTATATCGGAAAGAAATGCTGCTCTTTCCATAAACAAAAACATATGCTCGTCAGTATGCGTCCAAAATATTTCAGGATTAATATCAGTAGAATAACTATCTACTCCCATAAATTTTATTATTTTGATCGGTTTTGAAAAACTTGAATCAGCGTTTGGTCTAATGCAAGAAATTATAAAAAATAATAAAATTATTGAAACTAATTTCTTCATATTTTTTACTTTTTTATTTTATTTGATAAAACTCCAGAAGTTATTATATCATAACCTTGATGATTAGTTCTTGGGCTTTTTTTGAGATTCATATTTATTTTTGTTGAGATTCCTGTTGTGTATTTTTCTTCTGCATTTTTAAAATAAGGAGATCCTTGTCGAGTAGAAATATCATTTACTCTTGCTTGATATTCATTAGTTGTTTTTGATCCATTTGTACTAGTTGTAAAATTATATGCATGAACCAAATCATGACCTAAAAGTGATGTCGGAGAGTTAACTCTTGAAGTTTTTGAAAGTTTTCCACTTTCAGACTGTTTTTTTAAATCGTTATATGAAGAGTCATTGACATCATCAAACAAAGCGCCTCTATTAGCTGAAAATTTCAAAGTTACAATATTCTTAAAATCATTAGAATTAGATTTTTTATCTTGCAAATTTATACCATAAGAAAAAGAAGTAGAACAATTCTCACAAGCTTCAATTATAGACAATTCATGTTTATCCGAAATTAATGTTTCCAAAACATTTACTTGATTCCCATCGACTTCAATATTTGAAGCAACATATAATGCATCAAGTGCTTTATATGTATTTGCTAAAAAGCTATCCTTTATTTTTGAATAATCTCTATTTTTTTGATAATTGTATTCTTGTTGATTTTTATTATCATCTCCACTATATAATGATCTTATTTGCGTCTGGATCGATAAACGCAATCGCGAGGTTTTATAAATTTACTTATTACTATAATATTTTCCTATAGTGTTGAGTGATATAAAAGTGGGAGGTATTTGCTTATAATTTGAAGATTTATATAACGTATCCTTTTCTATTATTATAAAAGCTCCCAATTGCTCCATACTAGAAACAGAGGGCTTCTTAGAAATTACATTAAATACGTATTTATTATTAATCTTAATCTCCTCCACAGATTTTATTTTAGGCTTAGTATAGTTATTTTTATTATAATAATTCTCCTTTAATGATAAAACAAACACAGTGTCTTTCTTTTTGATTTAATGCTTTAAATTTAAATGCATATTCATATTCTTGAATATCTATTATAGAGCAAGTAATAAAAGATTTGTTATTTTGTTTTTTCTCTAAAGAGGAACACGTAATAAAAGCAAATACAAAAGTGGAATATAAAATTATACTTTTCATTTTTTCTTTGATAAATCATTAATTAATAATTCCACATTCAATCCCGGCACAATAGGATGTGGCTTATTTAAATATAGTTTTCCATCTGTTGGATCTTGTGAGGTTGTAGGAGCAATATGTCTAGGATCTATTTTTTCAGTTTGATCGTGAGCTTTTTCATAGGCTTTGAATTCAGTTGTTGTATTATCAAATGTAGGAGCTCCAACTCCTGGCGAATCAACCCCACCAATGTAAGATTCAATGACTTCGTGCAATACAGAAGTCCCTTTTTGAGCCCCATAAAAATCGTCTATTTTTTGTGTTTGTTCAGGATTTACAGTTTGAGTAGTATATGTTTTGCCATCTGCTCCAACAGTACTGCCTCCATAAGCCCCGCCAATGTACCAATTACCAGATTTGGTAAAATTTGAAGAAGTAGCATCAACTTGTACAATAACATTTGAGTCTGTTGTTGCGGTTAATAACTTTTTATCAGCATCGGTTTTTGCTTTTCCTGTTGCTGTAACCTACCACTATTATCCATTTTCAATTTTAAGGATGTTGATTGTTGTAATTGTTTAAAAGCTTCTTTTTGCTTATCTCCTGTAATAACAACATCGGTTACACCACGTCCATCAGGATCAATCCAACGAATGGGATTATTCACTGCATAATTATAAGTAGAATGTCTTCGGTATTTTTCCGCCAACGGATCCACAACTCCCCATCTACCAATATCCGGTATATAGAATCTCGCTCCATAATCATACATTCCGGTCTCCTGAATTTCCTTGCCATTGTACTTATAATTGTAATAGCTTCCCAGATAACCTTTATTAACACCACCTATGTGATTAAGTCCGAAAGCGTAATAATCATTCGTATCTGTAATTTCTACAGTGCCGTCTGTTTTTTTAGCATAACTCACCCTTGCATTTCCAAGGTGATCCCTGTATTGGTAAATGTAACGATTTTCTTTAAAACTGAAAAATCCTTCTGAAGTACCCACAAAATCAAGCACGAAAGCAGATTCCAATCCTATTGGCTGTGGAGCCACCTTCCGGTAGGCACGCTCTTCGTAGGCAAATTCAACCGGACAAAACATGCATGGAGTTGTAACCTGAGTCTGGTTATAGTGAAACCCATCAAGATAATCAGTAATTTTGGTAGTGACATTTCCTGAACGCTCCGGAATTGAGGTAAACTTTTTTCTGAGCTTTACACCGTCTGCCCTGTAGAGATAATTCATATCATAACTTCCAAAAGCAGGATTGTATGGCTGAAAAATCGACATTTTGAGGGAAGGTTCAAATGATTGTAACGCATATTAAATAGACCTTTATCAGGCATAGCGGGGAACTTACGGTTTCGGAACTTAGTAAAATGGCTAAACTTTTTAATCTCACTACAAATCAGATTATTAATTACAATGAAAATATAATTCCTAAAGAGATTGTAATTGAAGATAAATCGACTCTCGAACAAATGGAACTCATTCAGCAGCTCGACGAAGAAGACAAAAGCACCGTCTTTAAAATCATCGATAAAATGCTTACTACTAAAAAATTTAAAGACTTCTTTAATAAAAATGTAGCTGCATTATAAAAAACAATAGGTAAAAACCTACAGTAAAGCGGTGGGTTTTTACCTATTGTTTTTTTTACATAAAAGAACGAGCTTTATTAGTATAAGCTACAATATACCTTTCACCATGTTTTTCTAAATAAATAAATTTATACAATTTTAGTTTTTCTGTGGGAAGCAGAATATTTTTATTATCTATAGTTATTAAAACATCACTGCTATTTTCTATTATGCAGGAGTCAGCGAAACCTAGTTGCTCAAGAGTTTCTATCTTTCTGTCAAAAATAATTTTTTCGCCAATAGCAACTTTAACATGATTATCATTAAAGCTTTCTGTAAAATACAGTATGGTTTTTTCATTTTCTAATTCAAATTTTTTAATTAACAAATTTGATCGTTTATCATCTTCAAGTAAACTACCTTTCTCATACACTTGCTTAATATTTGAACAACTGTAAAGTAATAAAACTAAAAATGTAAATTGTAAATATTTAATTATTTTCATTTATCTTCTTTTTTCTGTTGTTGCTCTATTAAATCTGTTATTTGGGTTCTTTGGGCTGGGCTAATTTGAGTACCCTTAGGAGTAATTTTTAATAAACTTCGAGGATTCTTTATTGTTTCTTTATCTGTGTGTCTTAATCCCAATTCATGACCTGTTTCATGAGCACCAGTAATTGAAACAGTAGCTATATTTGAATTCTCCCAGTCAATGTATCCATCTTCATTCCATTTTATACCACTTGTTAAACCCATATTGATTTGAGTTCTATTATTCTGAGTATCACCAATTTTATCGGTCAATCCATCTGTAGTAACATTTGCCTGATCTTTAGCATTCTTACTTAATTTGTCAGCTTTTTCAACTCCATTTAAGTCTAAACCCATATTATACTCCCATGAAATGGTAGATTTTGTACTTTGGTTAAAAGTAATATTCACTTGATTTCCTTTAGAATCTTTTCCACTATAAGAAGATACAATTTGAGCTTCACGATCTCTTGCCAGAGCAGACATTTGCTCCTTAGAAATAGCTCCCGGTGCGTTATTAACAGTTTTATAGGTAAGATGCCAGTTAACGGTTTTATTTTCTAAGTTTCGGCTTGACACCCATTCCAATCCTTCTAATTCCCTACCATCAATAACCCTATTTTCAGCAAATGCATAAGGACTGTTATATGTAAATTTTTCAGCCAAAGGATCTATATTAAAGAACCTTCCAACGTCCGGCATATAATTTCGCCATTTAAACGAGTAAAAACCAGTCTCTTGTAGCTCTTGTCCTTGGAACTTATAATTGTAAGTAACCTCGTGAAATACGAGGTTACTTATTATCTACTACATGATAAAATCGTACGTAAGGATGAGCTTTTATCTACTTTGAAATTACTAACTTGAAAAATCTGATTAATAATAAAAATGAGGTTTATTGGACATTACTACAAAATATTTTTTCTCTTTTTTATTTATATAAACATATTTGTAGTCTTTAATATTTGGTATTTCCAACTTAATAACTACCTCTGGCAATATAATTTTTATACCATTTTTCGGTAACTCCTTAAAAGAATAATATTTTGCCAATCCAATAATATTATCTGTTGTTATATCATCACTATATTTTTCCCTTGAATCTACCAAAACCTTAATCTTCTCATTAATAAAACCCGATTCAAGAAATATATTTAACTTTTCTTCTATATTAAATCTTTTTTCCATTTCATTTAAAACTATACTTCTATTTTCATAAACATACTTAATACTTTGTGATTTACATGAAACGAAAGATAAAAGTAGTAAGAATAAAAAGTAATTTAATTTATACTTACTCAATAGAAAAAGGCGTGACGTATTTATTTTCATCTGTTTGGATATTTGTCGTTGTTGGAATGTTTTTTTGCATTTCGTTTAATTGTATCGGACTTATTTTTGATCCATCGTTCATAATATTATCATAAGTCATAGAGCTTACTACTTCAGCGTTATTATTAGGATCATTCCCATGCCTTAATCCTGTGGTATGCCCCACCTCATGAGTACCTACTCCTGCTGTACCATCTTTCAAAAACGAAAGAACCTGAATCCTATTGCTTTGAGAGTTCCCAATTTTATCGACTCTTCCCAAAACTAATGGGCTGGATCCTCCTTCAATTTTATCTACGAATTCGATATAATAGTCAGTAACAGGATTCACTTTATCTACATATTCAACCGTGGTACTTAATGTTTTTGCAATACCTTTGCTATCAGTTCCTGAATAGGTGTTTTCGGTTTGTTTCATTATTTCATTTGTTCTAATTTTCATTTGATCAGTTGTCATCGTAGAACTGCTATTTAATACTTTAAAATGAGCAGAATTGTCAATTCTCTGACTTCCATCCGTATTTTTATAATGAATACCTGACCACTCCAAACCTTCTAATTCTCTGCCATCTATAACTCTATTCTCGGAAAAGTTATAGTGTGATTGATAAGAATACTTTTCCGAAAGCGGATCAATATTAAAGAACCTTCCTAAATCGGGCATATAATTCCTCCATTTAAATGAATAAAAACCAGTCTCTTGTAACTCTTGTTCCTGAAACTTATACTGATAAGCATTCTGAGTTGTCGCTGTATAATTATGCAGCAAACCGAAAGGATAATAGTTATTGACTTCAACTATTTCTCCCGGCTTCCAGTAATCAATACAGTTCGGCGGGTTCCATGGTGACCACGGTCCATCACACTGCTGGTAATAATATGTTCTCGGCTGAATAACTCCATCCTTACTCGTATCACTATAACTTAATCTTACATTACCCAGATGATCTGTGTAATTATATATGTACTGATTTTGCAGTACATCATAATATCCTTCCGCTGTAGGAATAATTCTCAGTTTCATTACCGCAATCTCGTCAGGATCGATCACAACGAATCCTCCATCTGAACCTTCTGAAGGTTTGGTTGACTTATACTGAAATCCATCAAGATAATTCGTTTCTATGTCTCCAAAGAGCTTCTTTACTTTTACTCCGTCAGCACGGTAAGTGTAATCCGTTACCTGAGCATTCTGATTAATCTTTACAGGTAAATTTAGATAATTATATTGAATTGAAGAAATACCCTTATCCAGATGTTTAGTCATGTTTCCGTTACCGTTTAAAATACCGTTATCATATTCAATGGCATTGTGATTCGCCAGATAAGGATAACCGTTGCTGTTTCCTGTCTGCTCTTCCGTTACTTTGATAAGCCTGTTTCCTGCGTAATCGTATTTCAGATCATCTATTTTCAGCGCAGTGGTTCCGGAAACAAGTTCCGCTGATCTTTGCAGTCTTTTAATATTTCCGTTAAGGTCATAATCATTAATTTCAAAATATTCCTTAGCTCCTTCAAAACCGCTTCTCTCATAAAACCCGGCAGACAACCTGTTTAAAGGATCATAGGTATAAGCATATCTTTTTAAGGGTTCATTGTATTCTGTTAAGGTTTTCCAGAATACTTCAGCTATATTTCCATTGTATTTTGGCTTTACTTTCAGGTCTGCAAAATCGGAATTAGGGTTTTCAGATCCTTCCCTTATATTATAATTGATTTTATAACCAAATAGATCATCTCCTAAATTTGAGGGATCATTGATCTTCGTCATCCATCCACGAATGTTGTATTTATAATCAACCGCCTGCAGACCGCTTCCCAAATTCATCCCGCCGACCTTTTTAGTTTGAAGTTGTGAGAGTTCGTTATATTTATTCTGTACCAGGTATTCCACAGGCTGATTATCCACCTGATGCGTATGCACCAACAACCTGTTCTGATAGTCATAGGTGAAGTTTTCGGTAATGACTCTTTCCGTATCAACAGCTAATCTTTTGTGACGGGTGACCACCTGTTTCGGGGTTCCCGAGAAATCAAGCTCTGATTCTGTTTTGGTATAGCCTCCCAGGTGATTAACAGAATGGCTTCCTATTACTCTTCCTTTAGTATCGTACCACGTATAAGTCTTCGTCCAGTTATCATCCTCAATATTTTTTATATATGAAGCAGTCGGAAATGATTTCGTGCTGATTGCTGAATTCTGAGCATCCTGAGGCAGAACATTCTGCCCTAAAATCTGGGTAGGAATAGCAGATATATCAGAAGGATACTTATCATAATAGTTTATATTCAAAACTTTATAAATATTTGCATTCGGATATGCATGCTGATTGGTATAGTAGACAGGCATTCCACTGTTAGTCCAGTATAATTCAATCATATACTCATAATTTAATCCTTTCGCATCTGTATTGAGCTGTTCGGTTATGCGTGAAGAGCCGTCAGATATTCCTGAAAGAGCTACTCTGCCAAACTGATCATACTTGGTAAACAGCCACTGTCCCTTTTCTCTACTATTCGCATCCTGAGTCAATACCAGCCTGTCCTGTTTATCATAGACCATATATTCCCATCCTTTCCCGGGAATCTTCTTTTCGACCGGACGGTTCCTGGTGTCATATTTATATCGGTAGCAGAGATTGTTCAGGGTGGTTTCATCCACCGCATTTGCGGCTACTGCCAGAGGCGGGATGACATACGCCAGTTGGTTGTAGTCATTGTAGACGTAATAAGTATCAGCACTGGCTGTCCCATCCAGCATTTTCCTCAGGAGGATTGTCTGACCCCGGCCGTTTTTAAATTCAACCGTTTTATTTCCGTCTTCATCGGTTACCGTATTTTTATAAAGCTGATTCGCTCCGTAACCGGTTGCCGACAAAGTGATCTGTGATTCAAATGTTGAATAATTAAAGGTTGCGGTATATTTTTTTACTTCTCCTTCTGTGTTGGCATCATATTCAAATTTAACGGGTTTATTATTCCAGTCTGTTCCCACCTGGATCTGCTGCTGAATGCGGTCCAAGGGGGAGTTCTCAAGGATCTTCTCCGCATAGAATTTCTCAGATCCGTAGATCTCAGGCTGCGTCGCATTGGCAAGGGGATTGGGAACGATGGCTCCGTTTAAAGTATTCGACTGCGGTACAGGAAGGTAATCTTTTACCTGTCTTCCGAATCCGTCGTATTCGATGTGTGTCACCACATCTTTCTGGGTGGGAGAGGCTTTGATATTGACGACTTGTTTGGGTCTTCCCAAACCGTCTATATACTGAACAGTTTCCACACTTTTTGGATTGGGAAGGGCAGGATCAGAGAGATAGGTCTTGGAATAGACGTAATTTTCGTTCGTGCTAAGATTTGTGCTCTGTGCATGGGACAGGCCCACTACAAACAGGGCACTGACCGGGATGATTATTTTTTTCATGAGATGTGTTTTAGTGTTTATAATTGTATTTGAATTCTTTCAGGATCTTGCCTGTTGCATTATTCTCCCTTATTTCTTTAAGCCTGTTGGCAGTATCGTAGAGATAGACTTCCCTGATT
>NZ_JBXUGI010000035.1:0-13207 GCF_057180465.1 Chryseobacterium sp. HNCC26DJ238 | reverse complement strand
ATTACACTGTATCAGAATTTTACCATAATCCAAATTTGACAAAATAAAAAATCTCACACATTTGTATGAGATTTTTATAAGCTTATCTATATATACCATATGCTACAAAAATCGTGCTAAAAGTTATTTTTTTCAAAAAAAAATTCCTAAATTCGTAGAATACGTTATGTTAAATCACAGTAGATATGCTAAAACAACATTTACAGCTTAAATTAGGACAGAAACTTGCTCCGCAGCAAATCCAACTGATGAAACTCATCCAGCTTCATACTTTAGAGTTTGAGGAAGAACTGGAAAGAGAATTAGAAGAAAATCCCGCACTCGAAGTTGCCAAGGAAGAACCAAAAGAAGATGAATATTCATCTTTGGAAGAATCCTATGAAACAGAAGGTACAGAAAGCATTGAAACTGACTTCGATGTGAATGATTATATTTATGATGATGAGCCGAATTACAAAACTGCATCCAGCAATTATTCTGCAGATGACGAGGATTTTGATAATGAAAGCCTGTTAACTGAAGGACAGTCATTATATGACTATCTTATGGAGCAGATTAATCTGATTAACATCAGTCAGGATGATTTAAAGATTGCAGAATATATTATAGGTAATCTAGATACTGATGGATATCTGAGACGTGAAGTAAAGTCTATTGTTGATGATCTGGCATTTTCTCAGGGAATTTATACAACCGTTGAAAAGGTAGAAGATATTCTTGAAAATTATATTCAGAAACTAGATCCTTCAGGAGTAGGTGCAAGAGGTTTGCAGGAATGCCTTCTTTTGCAGATAGAAAAAAAGGTAAGTTCTGACAAAGCACTTTCGTTAGCTGCTAATATACTCAGATTTCAGTTTGATGCACTGACGAATAAACATTATAACAAAATCATTCAGAAATACGATATTGAAGAGGAAGATCTGAAGGACGCTCTGGAAGAAATTGCAAAACTTTCCCCTAAAGTTGGAGGTAATTTTGATACGCAGACTATTACTATCAATCAGGAAATTATTCCGGATTTTGTAATTTCAGTAAAGGATGGAGTGGTTATTCCAATGCTTAACAGTAAAAACGCTCCTACTTTAAGAGTTTCAGAAGAGTATAAGGATATTTTAACCACGTATTCTCACGATAAGAATTCATCTGAACACAAACAGGCCGCCTTATTTATTAAACAAAAATTAGATGCTGCAAAATGGTATATTGATGCGATTAACCAACGCCAGAATACCTTATTACAGACCATTAATGCGATTGTCAAATTTCAGCATAATTACTTTATAACAGGAGACGAGAAATCACTCAGACCAATGATCCTTAAAGACATTGCCGATATAACAGGTTTTGATATCTCAACTATTTCCAGAGTTGTAAAAAGTAAATATGCAGATACACCTAACGGAATACTTTATCTGAAAGATCTGTTTTCAGACAGTCTGACAAATGATGATGGCGAGGAAGTTTCTACAAAAGAAATTAAAATGCACCTTCAGGAAGTGATCAGCAGGGAGAATAAGAGAAAACCGCTCACTGACGATGCTTTGGTTGTTATCCTGAAAGAACAGGGATACAATATTGCGCGTAGAACAATTGCCAAATATAGGGAACAGCTCAATATTCCGGTAGCCAGATTACGGAAAGAATTATAAAATAAAAAAGCATTTCACTTGTGAAATGCTTTTTTTATGTAAAATTTTAAGAAATTTATTTTTCCTGAGAGTCTATTTCTTTGAGCTGCGTTAGGTTTTTATCAAGTCTTTTGATGAGAATTCCATATACAAGCCTATAGTATATCCAAATTAGAACAACACAAAGAACAGTGCTGATAATAAAACTGACAATGAATGCCACGATGGAGGAATTCGCAAGAGCTGTATCCTGTTTCTGAATAGCATAAATTCCGAAAATTGTAAGAGCAGAGGTAAAGGCAATTACTATTAAGATATTAATCAGTATAAATGCATTAACTGTTTTCTTAAATCTGATAATTCTTGATATAAATTTCTTTAAATCTTCTTCTACTTTTATTCTTCTGTAATTTTTATAAAATTTTATAACAAAATAGCCGGTAACAATTAGGGTGAATATCTTTATAATCAAATAAATATTATCAAGAATATCCTGCAGCTGATCGTTTTTCTCAATGCCCAGCTTTTGCAGAGAAGTGAGGAAAGTATTCGATTCTTTATTCTGTATGATATAAAATAATCCGAAAGCTGTGAAAAGAATAAATTCAATAACACTTATCCAAAATATATATTTCACATAATTGCGTGATTTTTTATTCAACATCTGAAGAATTTCATCGTTGTCATATTTGTGCTGAACAGGCTGTTCCTGCCAGGTTTTCTTAAAGCTATCTAAATCAAATTCAGGCATTCTTTTCCATTTTTTCTTTAAGGACTTTCTTTAGTCGGTTCATCTTTACACGAGCGTTTACTTCGGTAATACCTAAGTTTTCAGCGATATCCCGATAAGGAAGATCATCCAGATACATCATTACAATTGCCCGTTCTACATTGGGAAGTGTTTTAATGACTGTATACAGTAGAGAGATCTGCTGCTGTTTATCATCTTCATCTTCTATAAAATCTCTTTGATTGATATCAAGTTCGTTGGTCGATAAACTTTTACTTTTCTTTCTGAAAAGTGTAATTGCCGTATTGAGAGCTACACGATACATCCAGGTAGATATTTTTGAATTTCCTTTAAAAGAATCATAGCTTCTCCACAACTGCAAAACAATTTCCTGGAAAAGATCTTCTTCATCCTCGAGAGAATTGGTATATAGCCGCGAAACTTTTATAATCAAACCTTGATTATCTTTTATGAGTTGGGCAAATTCTTTTTCTTTAGAAATCAAAATATTCTATTATTACCACGAAGATAATAATTTAATGTAATAATTTTATAATTTGAAAGGGTAACAATTTAAAATATCAGTATTTTCTGTAATTGATAAAATGTTACATGAATAGATTGTGAGATTTAATTATCTTTGCATCCACGAGAAAGTCGGCTTGTTGATTCTTACGCACGTAAGGGTAGGAAAGTCCGGACACCAGAGGGCAGCACAGCGGATAACATCCGTCATCCGTGAGGATAGGACAAGTGCAACAGAAAGCAGGTACAGTTCGGCTGTAGTGAAACCAGGTAAACTCTTTGCGGTGCAATGATAAGTATATCGGTTCTTTTCAGAAATGAAAATAGGGGCGGCCCGTCCTGAAAGCCGAGGGGTAATCAGCTCAAGTTTTGCAGCAATGCAGAACATAGATAAATAACAGGCATCCCGACTTGCTCGGGAGACAAAATCCGGCTTACAGATTTTCTCGTGATTTTATAAGAATGCCACGAATGCACAAATATTTTTAAGAATCAATTGTTATGAGTGCATTCGTGGCAATTTTATTAAAGGCTATTCACCTTCCAATTGCTTCTTAGCATCATCCAAACCGGCCTTATCTTCTTTTGAAAGTTGGGGGAACTGAAGATCCATTTTTTCTAAAGTATCAATAATAATCTGTATTGCCGATAATCTTGCAAACCATTTATTATCTGCAGGAATAACATACCATGGGGCTTCATCTTTGGAGGTTTCATTAATAGCAGTTTCATAACATTCCATGTAATCATCAAATAAGGCTCTTTCCGGAAGGTCAGCTGTAGAAAATTTCCAGTTTTTTTCCTGTTCATTGATACGGTGAAGAAGTCTCTTCTTTTGTTCATCTTTCGAAACATGAAGGAATATTTTAACAATGGTCGTTCCGTTCTGACTCAGATGTTTTTCAAAATTTCGTATGCTTTCATATCGGTTTTTCCAGAATTCCTTGTTAAAGTCTTGTACAGAATCCCAGGTCTTTTCGCTTAAATTATATTCGGGGTGTACCTTACAAACCAAAACGCTTTCATAATGGGAACGGTTAAAAATTCCAATCATTCCCTTTTGAGGTAATGCTAAATAATGTCTCCATAAAAAATCATGAGCATACTCTTTTGAACTTGGTGTTTTGAAACTCGTTACATTGCAACCCTGAGGATTGACACCACCAAAAACATGTTCGATTAAACTGTCTTTTCCGGCTGCATCCATGGCCTGAAGAACGACCAGAAGAGATTTGCTTCCGTCGGCATAAAGCTTTTCCTGTAATTTACGGAGCTTTTCCTTTTCACCGATGAGTATTTCTATTCCTTCTTCTTTCTTCAGTTTTCCTTTATATTCTGTAGGAGTTTTTTTTATTGAAAATTTACTTTTAATCAGAAAGTCGTCTGAAAAGTTATCTGCCATATTATAACAATTTAAGTGAATTATTTAAATTTAAAATATTAAAATGATGTTTTGAAAATTTAACTTCTTATAAATATAACAAAAAAACCGTCTCTTAAGAGACGGTTAAGTAATATTTTAAGATAATATTAGTTTTTTGCAGCAACTTTTTTCGCAGCTTTAACAGCCTTTTTTTCAGCTTTAGCAGCAGCTTTCTGCTCATCGGCAGTCAGAACTTTCGGTTCAGGAGCATTTGCGTTTACATCTCCTTTGATATAAATTACGCTTCTGCTGTTGACAGGGTCATTTGAGAATACCTCAATCATTTTATTGAAAGGACCTACATTAGTTGTTGCATATCCAACTTTGATTTTAGCTGACTTTCCAGGTAAAATTGGATCTTGACTGAATTCAGGAGTGGTACATCCACAAGATGGTTTTACATTTGAAATGATCAAAGGCTTGTCACCGGTGTTGGTTACATTGAAAAATCTGGTTCCGTCAGAACTTGGTTTGATAGCACCATAGTCAAAGGTAGTTTTGTCAAACGTAATCGTTTGTGCAGATGCTAATGCAATGGTTCCGAATAATGCAATTCCTGCAAATAATGTTTTCATAAGTAGAGATTTATTAAATTTTAAAGTAATATATTACCGCCCTTATTTACTGATAATTGATTTACAAGTCAGATTTGACGATTTTATATTCTTGAGTGTTAATATGTTTCTTAGATAAATTTTGATGAACAAAGTTAAAAATTATTTTAATTAATGCTTGCATTTTTTTACTTTAAACTATTTTTGCAGATTATAAGTTAAAGAAACCAGAATTTATGCAGATTTCAGAAAAATATAATCCACAGGAAACAGAACAGAAATGGTACAACTACTGGCTGGAAAATAAATTTTTCCATTCAGAACCTAATGAGAAACCACCATATACGGTAGTCATTCCACCGCCAAATGTCACTGGAATTCTTCATATGGGGCATATGTTGAATAATACCATTCAGGATGTTTTGGTACGTCGTGCAAGAATGCAGGGCTTCAATGCCTGCTGGGTTCCGGGAACAGATCACGCTTCAATTGCTACTGAAGCGAAGGTTGTTGCTAAACTGAAGTCTGAAGGGATCAATAAGTCTGATATCACCCGTGAAGAATTTTTGAAGCACGCCTGGGACTGGACTGATAAATATGGCGGGACAATCCTTGAACAGCTGAAAAAACTGGGATGCTCATGTGACTGGGACAGAACAAGATTTACTCTTGAAGATAAAATGTCTCAACAGGTAATCAGAAGCTTTGTTGATCTGTACAATAAAGGATTGATCTACAGAGGATATAGAATGGTGAATTGGGATCCGGAAGCCAAAACCAATATTTCTGATGAAGAGGTAATATTTAAAGAACAGAATGGTAAACTCTATTACCTTAAATATAAGATAGAAGGGACAGAAGAATTCCTTTCGGTTGCTACAACACGTCCGGAGACGATATTTGGCGATACAGCAGTTTGTATTAATCCAAATGACGAAAGATATGCTCATTTAAAAGGTAAAAGCGTTACTGTACCCATTGTAAACAGAGTTATTCCAATTATTGAAGACGAATATGTAGATATCGAATTCGGAACAGGAGCCTTGAAGATTACTCCTGCCCACGATATCAATGATTACGAAATTGGAAAAAAACACAATCTTCAGATGATTGATTCTCTGGATGATGATGGGAACCTGAATGATCACGGATTACATTATACCGGAAAAAACAGATTTGAGGTAAGAAAGCAGATTGCAAAAGAATTAGAGGAAAATGATCTTTTGCTGAAAGCAGAAGATTATGTGAATAAAGTAGGAACTTCTGAAAGAACAGGGGCTGTTATTGAACCTAAGGTTTCTGTACAGTGGTTTTTAAAAATGACTGATATCGCTAAGCCGGCGTTGGATGTTGTGATGGATGATGAAGTGAAATTCTATCCTGAAAAGTTTAAAAATACGTATAAACACTGGATGGATAATATCCGTGACTGGAATATTTCACGTCAGTTATGGTGGGGACAACAGATTCCTGCTTTCTATTATGGAGATGGAGAAAATGATTTTGTAGTCGCAGAGACAAAAGAAGAAGCATTGGCTTTAGCAAAAGAAAAAACAAACAATACACAACTGACAGCTGACCATTTAAAACAGGATGAAGATGCCCTTGATACATGGTTCTCTTCATGGTTGTGGCCAATGTCAGTTTTTGACGGATTGCTTGATCCCGATAATAAAGAAATCAATTATTACTATCCGACGTCAGATTTGGTGACAGGTCCGGATATTATATTTTTCTGGGTAGCCAGAATGATAATGGCCGGATTAGAATTTAGAGGTAAAGTTCCTTTTAAAAATGTATATTTTACAGGAATTGTAAGGGATAAACAGAGAAGGAAAATGTCTAAGCAATTAGGTAATTCCCCTGACCCTCTGGATTTGATTTCTCAGTACGGTGCTGACGGTGTACGTGTAGGAAGTTTACTGAGTTCTGCTGCAGGAAATGATCTGTTGTTCGACGAAGATTTGATGGTACAGGGAAGAAATTTCATGACCAAAATATGGAATGCTTTCCGCCTTACTCAAAATTGGAATAAAGAAGATAAACCGCTTATTGCTTCAGATAATCAGGCAATTGAATGGTTTGAAAATCAATTAAATAAGTCAATAGCTGAAATTAATGATCAATTTGACAAATTCAGAATTTCTGATGCCCTGCATTTGATCCAAAAACTGGTTAAAGACGATTTCTGCGGATGGTATCTTGAAGCTGTTAAACCAAACTATGGGGAAGGAATTTCCAGGGAAGTATATAATCAGACCATTGTTTTCTTCGAAGAATTAATGAAGTTGCTACATCCTTTCATGCCATTCCTGTCTGAAGAACTGTGGCAGTTGATTGCAGAAAGAAAACCTGAAGAAGCTTTGGTAATCGCTCAACAGAAAAAAGCAGAAGAATTTAATCAAAACATCATTGAAAAGTTTGAAACTGCGGAAGATATCATTTCAGGAGTTAGAAATTACCGTCAGACAAAAGGAATTTCACCACGGGAAGCGGTTGAAATTTATACGAATGCTGCTAATTTTGACAACGAGGAAATAGTTAAAAAGTTAGCAGTTATTTCTGATATTCACTTTAATGAAAAAACAGATAAGCCAAGTTTTACTTTTCTTATTGGATCTACAGAAGTTTCAATTCCTTTAAGTGAAAAATTAGATTTGGAAGAAGAAAAAAAGAAAACAGAAGAAGAAGTAAAATACCTGAAAGGGTTTTTAATCTCTGTGGATAAAAAGCTTTCTAACGAAAAATTTGTTGCCAATGCAAAACCGGAAGTGGTAGAAGTTGAGCGTAAAAAACAAAAAGACGCACTGGATAAAATAGCGATTTTAGAAGAAAAATTGAAAAGTTTGTAAAATAGGTTGAGACGAAACCCAAATTTAATTTTAACTTAAGTCTCAACCTCAGTTTAAAATATAAAATGACACATTTAGAAAACATACAAAAACTATTCTCAAAGAACTTTGTCGAAAGCCCGCTCCTCGAAAGTTTTGATGTAGGAAAAATATATCTTCCAACTGGGGAGCTTGTGGCCTGCGATCCTCTGATTACGAATGATATGCAGGCTTTTACCGACGTTTTCCCTAAAGGTGATTTTTCTGTTTTGCTTCATAAAGAAAGAGAAAGCAATTGTGTTGCGTATGCCGAAATTGTTTTCAGTCAGTCGGAAATTACATCCTGGAAATTAGCAACAACCTCAATCCAGAATATTAAGGATTTATCCGAAGGCGAAGTTTTTGGGTATCCTGTTGAAAGCGGAATGGGGTGTTTTATGGATGTTAAGACCCAGGAAAGTCTTAATGATCTGGAACAGAAATTATATCACAGCAAAGGAGTTGATTTTATGGGAATCTATGAAGAGTTTTTCCATGAACATTTTTTTGACGAGAACGGAGCTATTGATCAATATGCTTTTCTGAAGCCGTCAGAAGAACTTCCTGGGACAATCTTCGGTTTTGAGACAGGATATGGTGAGGGTTTTTATGCGAGCTATATCGGGTATAATAAAGATAATAGTCCTGTGAAAATTGTTACTGAATTCATAGAGATTTTAGTGAATTAAAAATTTTTAAATTTTGTACGATTAAATTTTTAAATTTACTGAAAGCTAAAAGTTAAAAATATGAATTTTTCTACGACACAGCCTAAAATAGTTGTGGTTGGCAGCTGTTCACTGGATTTGGTTTTATATACCGAGAAAATTCCGTCTTCCAATGAAACAGTTATGGCAAATCACTGTGACAGTTATTTTGGAGGTAAAGGCGCCAATCAGGCAGTTGGAACAGCCAGACTGGGTGCAAATGTTTATTTTATCGGCTGCGTTGGAATCGATCCTCTGGGACAGCAGATCATGAGAAATCTGGTAGAGGAAAATGTCAATGTAGGTTTTGTATCTGAAACAGATAAAGATTCCACAGGAACTGCCTATGTTACAAGTTCAGAGGGTGATGCTGCGATTGTTGTAGTTCCGGCAGCAAATAAGTACTTAACCACTCAGAATGTAGAAGAAGCGGATAAATATATTAATGCTTCAGAAATGGTTCTTTTGCAATTGGAGATACCCATGCACGTTGTCGATTTCACGATTAAGAAAGCCAAAAAGTATGGTAAATTGGTAGGGCTTTATGCTTCGCCCGGACGACCCTTAAGTAAGGAAATTATAGATAATGTCGATTTTATTGTCGCTAAAAGCGGAGAGTTGGAAATCATTTTCGGAGAAGATCAGAGAGAAAAAGTCCTGAAAAAATATTTTAATAAAGTTTTTATACGTGACGAAACCAATTCGACAGTGTATTTTGATGGCACAGAAATGAGATACTACAGGGATGAAAACGAAAGTATGATCTATAAAATGGGAATGGGAGATGCTTTTATGTCTGGGTTTGCCATTGCATTATGCCATGATAATCTAATTGAAGAATGTGTAAAATTCGGAAATAAAGTTTCTTCAAAAGTATCATTGGGAAAAGGTGCACAGACTGCGCTGCCAAAACTTTCAGAACTGTCAAAGTAAAATATTTAATGCATATTAAAATCTGTAAATCAATAAAAATTTCATCATAAAAATATCCATTTTTGACAGTGGATATTTATTTTGATTTATGGAAAAAGTTCTACTTCAAACAGATGATGGTTTTCAGATCGCTGTACACGTCTTTAATCCTGAAGTAATCAGTCTTCGGCTGTTACTGATTAATTCCGCAACTGGTGTAAAGCAGCAGGTTTATTTCTCCTTTGCTCAATTTTTTGCTTCAGAAGGTTTCACTGTAATTACTTACGATTACCGGGGAGTTGGGCTTTCAAAACCTCGTAAATTGAGAAATTTCAAAGCCTCCATGAGAATCTGGGGAAGCCAGGATTACAGATCCCTGACACAATTTATTATCAGAAATTTTCCGGAATATCAAAAGTTCTGTTTGGGGCACTCTGTAGGCGCACTGATCCTGGGAATGAATAAAGATTCTAAAATATTTGATGAGTTTTTATTTGTCGGAGCTCAGAATGCTTTTATAGGAAACTTAAAGTGGAAAACAAAAATTGAGGCTCTTGTAGGTTTCGGTTTTATTCAGCCATTATTTACAGAGCTGTTTGGTTATTTTCCGGCACATTGGTTTGGTCTTGGTGAAAGTCTTCCAAAAAATTGTGCTTATGACTGGAGAACCTTAATTTTGAACAGGAAATCAACCAATAAACTGCTGCTTACAAATGATGATTATTCTAAAGAGCTGAGGCAAAAGGTCTTCATTATTCAGGCTGAAGATGATGATTGGCTGACAGACAAGGGAGTGAGTTCTTTACTGAAAGATACCTATCTTTATCTGAAACCAAAATATAGGCTGATAAAAACTTCTGAATCAGAAAAAGGAGAAATAGGACATATCAATTTTTTCAGAAGTTATAATAGAAATCTTTGGAAGATTATTTTAAACGAAATTAAGTTCTGAAACGAAGCAGAAAATTCCTCTTCAGAGGAAGGGAAATAAATTTTAAAGAAAATCGAAACGCTACGTTTTAAGTAATCGTAGTAAAAAAATAAAACGGACAATGAGCAACATTATAGAAAACACAGTACAATTCGTTAAAGAAAAACTGCAGGGAGCAGAAGCCGGGCATGACTGGTTTCATATTGAAAGGGTCTGGAAACTTTCAAAAAAAATAGCAGAAACTGAAAAATGTAATCTGGTGGTTGTAGAACTTTCCGCCCTGCTCCATGATATTGCGGATCCTAAATTTCACCAGGGTGACGAAACTTTAGCTTTAAAAATCTCAAGAGAGTTTTTAGACAGCCAAAATGTCAATGAAGAAATAATACAGCAGGTTTTATTTGTTATTGAGAATATCTCCTTTAAAAATAGAGGAGATGCTCCAAAAGCGTTGTCTGTGGAATTAAAAATTGTACAGGATGCAGACCGTATTGACGCCATTGGAGCTATCGGAGTTGCAAGAACATTCAATTTCGGAGGTTTTAAAAATAATCTGATGTACCATCCAGATTTGAAACCTCAGTTGAACATGTCAAAAGAAAACTATAAAAAATCAGACGGAACGACCATCAATCATTTTTACGAGAAACTATTGCTGCTTAAAGATCTGATGAATACACAGGAAGGAAAAAGGATAGCCGAAGAAAGACATCATTTTATGTTGAATTTCCTCGACCAGTTTTATAAAGAGTGGAATGTTGATTAACATTCCTTCAAAACATCTCTAATGATTATCTTTGCACTATGGGATTTATCATATCTGTCATTTTTTTTTCACTGATTATTTCACTCTTTCTGTATAAAGTGAAATCCGGCCGGTTTGTTAAGTGGGCGAAAATCTTCCGGATTTTTACCCTGGTTTTCTCTATCTCACTTTTTACCTATTGGTTTATCAAGAAAAGTTCTATTGGAATCGTAAAAGATTCTGTTTCACTGCAGGTCATTAATAAACTTCCTCAGCCGCTTGATTTCTACGTAATCAATGTTAATAATCTGGATAAAAGCGGAACATTTGAAACAAAACACATTGGAAAGGTCCGTCCTGAATATTACAGAATTGAATATCTGAAATTAACCAAATCAGATCAGTATTGGATTGTCGGTTATCTGGGGAAGAAAAATATGGTGTATTTTTCGCAACATGCTGTGCCCAATAAAAATATGGATCAGATTGTCGAGGTTCAAAATTATATCATTCAAAGTGAAAAACTTTCTGAGCAGGCAAAGAAGCATGTAGAAACATATAATTTTGAAAACATTCAGTTGGGAATCTGGGTAACGCTTTGCTTTCTTCTTATATTTATCAATATTTCTTTGATGCTGCGAAAAAAATAAGTTGTAATTCTGTTGTCTTTTTGAAATCAGCTTGGAATTCAGGTAAACTCTAAGAGTCATTTCTTTCTAAAACAGACTTGGCATCTTTTCCTGTCCCATTTTGGGTACGGTAATTTCAGTTTTCCAGCTTTTATTCATTTCTTCAATCAGGTAGGCGGAAAGTAAAGGTGAAGCTTTCTCAAGATTCTGATGTACAAAAAAATACAAGTTCTGTAAACCTTCTTTTTTCCACTTTGTGAGATGTTTCAGCCATTCATCCAGCCTTTCATAATCACTTTCTGCATTGGCACCCACATACCTGATAAATGCATTCGGAGTTGTCAGCCGCATATGAAGCATATCTCTTCTTCCTGCTGTATCTACAATGATATTGGTAATATTGTTCTCTTCAAAGAGTATGCAAATTTTATCGAAAATTTCTTCATCAGTAAACCATTCTGTATTTCTTAGTTCAATCGCTAAGGGAACTTCTTTTGGCCATTTACTCACAAACTGTTCTAACCGATCATAATCTTTTGGTTTGAAATTATCATGAAGCTGTAGGAAAACCATTCCTAATTTTTCGTCAAAATTCAAAACAGCTGTCGCAAACTGGGTGACTACATCATCAATATTTAAGAGTCTTCTGAAATGTGAAACCGTATTGGTGATTTTCGGAAAAAACTTAAAATCTGCAGGCGTTTTTTCTTTCCATGTCAGAACCTGTTCAGAAGTTGGCATTCCGTAGAATGTAGCATTTAATTCAATAGAATTGAACTGTGTTGCATAATAAGTCAGCTCATCTTTCGTGCCTTTAGGATAAAAACCTTTCAAGTCTGTTTTGTTCCATTTTGCACATCCTATTGAGATATTGTCAAGTCCTTTTTTATTTTGCTCTAAAATTTCTTTGGTTCTTGGATGGTCTTTAGGTAATGTGAAATCTATCTTTGAAGGATCTTCTACTTGTCCGAATTTCATTGCAGTTATGTTTTAGGAATTAAGGGAAAGATTAAGTTTAAACAAATATAAATAAATTAAAATGATTGATCAGAATTTTGTAAAGAGAGAATTTCATCTACTTTGATAACTATTTTAGAAATTGTTTTTTCTACATTTTTTTTAATTTCATTATTGGAAAATCTGATTAATCGCAGTCCATTACTTTCCAAAATTTGAGTTCGTTCTTTATCTTTTTCTATTTGTTCCGGAAGACTATGATATTCGCCATCAACTTCTATGATTAATTTTAACTTGTGACAATAAAAATCGGCAATATATAAACTGATAGGATGCTGTCTTCTAAATTTAAATCCTTTTAATTGATTATTTTTAAGTTTCCCCCAAAGAATTTTTTCAGATTCTGTTTCATTTTTTCTTAAAAACCGGGCTTTTATAAATGAACTTTGTGGTGCTCCTTTCCACATTCCTTCATTATAATTGGGTTTAAATTTTTGCATATCAAAGTATTTATTCTAAAATACAAATATTTCATTATTTCAAAAAAAGATTCACTAAGAATCTAAAATCATGTTCCCCAGCCCAAAAGGGACTGA
>NZ_JBXUGI010000034.1:0-13579 GCF_057180465.1 Chryseobacterium sp. HNCC26DJ238 | reverse complement strand
CACCCTAACTTCTCTTTGTTTATTCCTTAAATTTATTGATTTGCAAACATAGGATGACAGACTTAAAGCATAAATTCTAATTAAAAACAAAAAACAATGACACCAAAAATAGTAGATAAATTAAAAGAAATAGAGGCAGAAAAAATAATAGAATGAAGAATCTCCTTACTTTATGCCTTACGCACAGAAACAACGCAAAAAAACATTGATTAATTCATCTGTCATTTAAATCATTTTGTAGCAAATGGAATGTTTCAGAACATTTTTCGCGACTTTTATGATTTGTGGAAGATATCTACGCTGAAATTTATCAGTTATAGATTAAAATAATAAATTGGTGACGTATTCACATTTAAATTATGACCATCCAAACCCTAAAAGATAAAAACCTCATTCTCTTCCAAACCATATCAGGAAGCCGTTCTTTCGGGCTCGCAACGGAAAACTCAGACACAGACATCCGTGGAATATATTATTTACCGAAAGATGATTTTTTCGGATTAAATTATATTCCGCAAATCTCCAATGAAACGAATGATATTACATATTATGAGATCGGAAGATTTGTGGAATTGTTACAGAAGAATAATCCGAATATTCTCGAAATGCTGGCAAGTCCTGAAGACTTTATTCAGCAAAAAAATCCATTAATGGATCTGCTGAAACCTGAAGATTTTCTTTCTAAACTGTGTAAAGACACTTTTGCAGGGTATGCTATTTCACAAATCAAAAAGGCAAAAGGGCTCAACAAAAAGATTTTAAATCCTTTTGAAAAGGAAAGAAAATCGATTCTTGATTTTTGCTATATTTTAGAAAACAACGGCTCAATTCCACTCAAAAAATGGCTTCAGGAAAGTGGTCTTTCGCAAGAAAAATGCGGATTGGTAAACATCGACAATACCAAAGGAATGTTTGCTATTTTCTATAACGAATCGGGAGATCTCGGATATAAAGGAATTATTCAGAATGAAGAAGCCAATCAGGTTTCTGTTTCATCCGTTCCTAAGGGAGAAAAATGTATCGCTTACCTGTTTTGTAATCTTGACGCCTACTCCACTTACTGCAAAGATTACCGTGAATACTGGAAATGGGTTTCAGAAAGAAATGAAGACCGCTACAACGTCAACCAAAACCACGGACAAAACTATGACAGTAAAAACATGATGCACACTATTCGTCTTTTACAGTCATGTGAACAGATTTTCAAAACCGGTTCCTTACAGATCCGTGTAGATAACAGGGAAGAACTGTTAGATATCAAAGCCGGAAACTGGTCATACGATGCTGTTATGAAGAAAGCGGAGGACTTAATTCAGTCGATTGACCATTATCACTCCACATCTGCTCTACCGAAATATCCTGATCTGGAGAAGACCACCAGAATTCTGATCGGAATAAGGGAAAATCTTTACAGCTAAAACAAAAAACCGTCTCATTGCTGAGACGGTCTGTTTTTATATCTAGTGTAAAACTATCTGATGATTTTGATATTGATCGCAGAGAAACCTTTTGGTGATCTTTCTTTTTCAAAAGATACTTTGTTTCCTTTTTTGATGATATCAATACAGTTGTTACTGTGGAAGAATACATTTTCTTTAGAATTATCTTCTGTAATAAATCCGTATCCCTTGTCACTGAAGAAAGTAACGATCCCTGATTTGATCGGATCTTCTTCCTGTATCGGTGCTGCACCCAACTGAATATTATCCAAACTGATAGCTTCTGCATTAGAGTTATCCGGAGGTGTACTTGTCAATTGACCGTTTGCATCTACATACATAATCATATCATCAAGACTTTTACCTTTGTCATTGCTGTTTTTTCGGTCTTCGCGACGTATCGCTTTTTCCTTTTGCTTCTGTAATTTTTTCTTAAAGTTTTCTTTTTTTGAGAAAGAATCCGCCATATATTATTTTATATTAATTGTTATTCTGAATTTAAAGTTCTGATGATTTTTTTTGTCCGTTTCATCAGAGGGTATTACTGATCATCATAAAAAGATTTCCTGTTGAATTCTTCCAATGATTCTGCTGCATTAAGATAATAAATTTTTTAGAATTTATGATCGTTACCGGGAAATTGATCTGACTGTCTTCTGTCACTACTTTCCCTGAAAAGAAGTAAAAGGTATTCTGAATGTTGATCAGTTGTAGTGATTCGTATTGCCGGTACCGATATTTATCTAAAATAAAAGTAAAAAACGGCAGTCAGAATATTGAAAACTGAGGAATAAAGAGTATTCTAAACTGTATCAGTCTGAGAAAAGCAGAAACCTTTTTCTTAATTATACTGCAAATATACGACAATTCTATGGATTTTGAAGACAATTATTTAAATAATTGAATTCCAGTTTATTTCATAAACCGAAACCGTCCTGAAACTGATGATGTTAATCTGCTCATTTGTCCTTCCTTTTTAAAATATAATAAACCGCTTCATCCTTTTCATTATTGGCTGTGTACGCAAACTGAAAGGAATATCCGTTCGCAGACATAAAATTCAGAGCATCCATCATTGAGTTGAATTTCACATTTCGTCCACGCTCATCTTTGATATTGGTCCCATTTTTAAAAGAGATCGATTTTGTTTCCTGACCGAAATCAATTTCTACATTTACTTTGGTACTCAGAGAACGGCCTGTTCCAATGATCTGAACGTAATCTACATCAATATCTTTTAAAGGAACGTCATTAACGGTTTGCGCAAAACTGATAGCTGATAGAGCGATGAGTGAAAGAATAAAAAGCTTTTTCATAATTTATAAATTAGATTTTAGATCTATTTAACCACAAGGAACAAGAAAATAAAATTGAAAGAACCGATTCTTTATGATTTTAAAAACCTGAAAAAATTCATCTTATACATTGTGCTGAAAATTCGTAAACTTTTGTGGTTTAAAAAATAGGTTTTATATCAAGTTCAGGATTTAAATGTAAATAAATATCTGACATAATTAAAATAAAAAATCCCTCAAGAGAGGGATTCTATATATTTCCGGATGATTAGTCCTGTGGTTCGTTCAAAGGCTTGTGCTCACCCGGTTTGTCTTTACCTTCAGGATTTACCTGTCCTTCCGGTCTCGGCTTTTGAGCCGGTCTTTCCGGTCTTGGCAATAAAACTTTTCTTGAAAGTTTCATTTTCTTACGGTCATCATAACCCATAAACTTCACCTCAACTTCGTCTCCTTCTTTATAAGGAACTTTGTCCAGACGCGCCCATTCGATTTCAGAGATATGAAGAAGGCCTTCAGTTCCCTTAGCAATTGCTACGAATGCTCCGAAATCCATTACTTTCACTACTTTCCCCTGGTAAACTTCACCTACAGTCGGTACAAAAGTAATCTCGTTGATTCTTGCAATCGCTTCATTGATTTTCTCTCTGCTGACACCGGAAATTTCAATTCTACCGATTTCACCAACTTCTTCAATTGCGATAACCGTATCCGTATCTTTCTGCATCTGCTGAATGATTTTTCCACCAGGTCCGATAACCGCACCGATGAAATCTTTAGAGATTTCCAACATCACCATTTTCGGAGCGTGAGGTTTCACGTCTTCTCTTGGAGCAGAAATGGTTTCATTCAATTTATCAAGAATATGTAATCTTCCGTCTCTGGCCTGCAGAAGTGCCTTTTCCATAATATCCATCGACAATCCCTGGATCTTGATGTCCATCTGACAGGCTGTGATTCCATCAGCAGTTCCTGTTACTTTAAAGTCCATATCTCCCAAGTGATCTTCATCTCCTAAGATATCTGAAAGTACTGTAAATTTCCCGGTCTTAATATCGGTTACCAATCCCATGGCAATTCCGGAAACAGGCTTCTTGATCTGAACACCGGCATCCATCAATGCTAAAGTTCCTGCACAAACAGTTGCCATAGAAGATGAACCGTTTGATTCTAAAATATCAGAAACAATACGGATGGTATAAGGATTTTCTTCTGGGATCATGTTTGACAAAGCTCTCTGAGCCAGGTTTCCGTGCCCTACTTCTCTTCTTGAAGTTCCTCTTAAAGGTCTTGCTTCACCCGTTGAGAACGGTGGGAAGTTATAGTGTAGGAAGAATCTTTCGTCATAGTTTACCATTACGCTGTCTACCATGTTCGCATCTTTTACTGAGCCTAAAGTTACAGCGGTTAAAGATTGCGTTTCACCTCTTGTGAAGATTGCAGAACCGTGAGCTCCCGGTAAATAATCGATTTCGCTCCAGATCGGACGAATCGTTTGAGGATCACGACCATCAAGACGGATTTTGTCATTCAAAATCATCTGACGCATCGCTTCTTTTTCCACATCATGGAAGTATACTTTAGCGAAAGGAGTTACTCTTTCCAGTTCTTCAGCATGTTCTACATATTGAGATAAGAATTCAGCCAAAACTGCCTTGAATTTCTCACCCCTCTCCTCTTTTCCTGAAGGAATTTTTGCTACTTCATATACTTTATCATAGGTTTCTTTCCACACTTTCTCACGGATGGCCTCATCGTGATTTTCGTGGCTGTATTCTCTTTTTGGTAATGATTTGCCTACTTTTTCAGCCAATCTTTCCTGAGCTTCAACCTGTTTTTTAATTTCTTCGTGAGCAAAAGTAATCGCTTCAAGCATTTCTGCTTCAGAAATTTCTTTCATTTCACCTTCCACCATTACGATAGAATCTTTAGTTGCCCCGACCATGATATCAAGGTCAGCAAGTTTAAGATCTTCATAGTTAGGGTTAACTGCTAATTTTCCGTCAATTCTTACCACTCTTACCTCAGACATCGGTCCGTTGAAAGGAATATCGGTAATGGCAATCGCTGCAGATGCAGCAAGGCCTGCCAAATCATCAGGGATTGACTTCCCGTCATAGGAAATCAATGAAATCATTACCTGAACTTCCGCATGGAAATCTTCAGGGAATAACGGTCTTAAAACTCTGTCTACCAAACGCATGGTCAGGATTTCCTGATCTGAAGGTCTGGCTTCTCTTCTGAAAAAGTTTCCGGGGATCTTTCCGCCTGCGTAGAATTTTTCTCTGTAATCTACAGTCAATGGTAAGAAGTCTACACCTTCTTTTGCTTCTTTGCTGGCTACGACCGTTGCTAAAAGCATTGTTCCGCCGATTTTTACGACTACAGAACCATCAGCCTGTTTTGCCAATTTTCCTGTTTCAATTGTGATTTCTCTGCCGTCTGCAAGGATAATCGTTTCTGTAATTGCTTGAGGTATACTCATAAATTGTTTAGTGTTGCACTCCGTATTAAGCGCTTTAATTATTTATATTTCGTCTAAATTTCGTTGGCAAAGATAATGTATTATAATGATTTATTAAATTTTCAGCTCAAAATTGTCCCTGAACTTTAACTGAATTACCTGAAATTTATCTTTTTAACTGTTTTTTCGCAAACCAAAAACAAAAAAAGCAGCTTCTTTCGAAACTGCTTTTTATTTTGGAAATCGGATAGATTATTTTCTTAAACCAAGTTCAGCAATAATTGCTCTGTATCTTGAAATATCTTTTTTCTTAAGATAGTCTAATAAACTTTTTCTCTTACCTACTAATTTCACCAAAGATCTCTCAGTAGCAAAATCGTGACGGTTAGCCTTTAAATGCTGAGATAAATGGTTGATTCTGAAAGTAAAAAGAGCAACCTGTCCTTCAGCGCTTCCTGTGTCCTGTGCAGATTTTCCATGTTTTGCGAAAATTTCTGCTTTTTTTTCTGTTGTTAAGTACATTCCAATATTGTTTAATGATTATTATGTAACGGGTGCAAAAGTACGATTATTTTTTTACCTGCCAAAAACAATTTGAATTTAAATTCAATGTCCATAATCATTCTGTATTTTTGAATTTTTAATTTAAATACTGTCATTCAGAACTTTTGGAGACATATTTGATAAGATACTGAAGAAAAAACCTGTACCGGATATCATTTTCAACATTATTGATATCATAAATCAAAAATGATAGAAAAATATGTTAAAAAAATCATAATAAAATTATGTTATCCCATTAAAAGACAGTAATTTTACAGCCTTCAAAAAGATGAAAAAAATTCTATTTTACACTGCTATAACCACTGTTTTCATTCTCAGTATCTCTTCTGTTAAAGCACAGAAAGCACATACTCATGATAAAATAAAAAAAATACTCTACTTCAACCCGGAAGTGGAACCTGACCTCGAAGAAATCAAGGAACCTACGAACAACGCATTTTTCAGTGCGGTTTCTGATAAACTGAGCGGATTCAGAAAAAACAAAATGATGAGGTCAGATATTCATGTTTCGTATGACAGCATAGATTCTAAAACGATTCTTGAATACAGTAAAAATAATGAAGCCGACTTTGTCATTGTTCCTAAAGTAAAATATTTTAAGGTTGGTTTGGGAAAATACGTATTTTCCAATCAGGTCATCGTAAGCATGAAACTTTTTGATGCTGAAGGAAATTTCATCGCTTCATCCGATTATGATACGTACCGCAAAAGCATGCGTCTTTTAGGTTCTGCAGAAAACTCTATTAAGATAGGCACGAATGGTGCCATGAAAAGCATTCTAAAAGAATTGCGGAAGCAGAAACCCTCTTCTGAAGCCGGTTTTTAATGTTTAACAAATCCTTAAATTTCCGATATCGTTCTCTTTTCTTAAAAATTTAAATTATTTTTGCATATCCAAAAAATACAGGTTTTGAATCATACAGACGAATTTACCTTTAATCCGGCCGATATTGCAGAAAGACTCAGCGAACTTCACGCTGACGAAAGGCTGCTGGCTTTTTTGAAGGTTCCGAAGGAGTACAAAGCTGATGTTTTCTCGCATCTGGATCCTGATTTCCAGGAAGACACAATCAGAAGTATCGGAAGTGATGAGGTTTCAGAAATCCTGAATGCCATGACTCCGGATGACAGAACCTCACTTTTTGAAGATTTCCCTGATGAACTGATCAAATACTCCATCAATCACCTCAATCCTCAGGAACGAAGGATTGCCCTGAAACTTCTGGGGTACGATTCTGATTCGATTGCACGTCTGATGACCCCATACTATATCCAGATAAGAAAAGAATGGACGATCAAACGCTGCCTTCAGCAAATTAAAAAGGTCGGTAAAAGAGTGGAAACCATGAACCACCTGTATGTGGTTGATGAAAGAAACCGCCTTATCGACGACATTGCTTTGGGAAGTTTACTTTTAGCTGAAGAAGACACCCTGATTTCACAAATTACCGATAATCAGTTTGTCGCCATTACCACAACCACCACGAAAGAGGATGCTGTGATGTACTTTGAAAAATATGACCGTACCGCACTTCCCATTATTACCGAAGCAGGTGTTTTGGTAGGGATTGTAACCATTGATGATATTCTGGATCAGATCGAACAGCAAAATACAGAAGATATCCAAAAATTCGGGGGACTGGAAGCCCTGGATCTTCCTTACACCCAGACTTCTTTCATGGAAATGGTCAAGAAGCGGGGAATGTGGCTTGTTATTTTATTCTTTTCGGAGATGCTTACCGCTTCAGCAATGGGATATTTTGAGGACGAAATTCAAAAAGCTGTTGTACTGGCTCTTTTTGTCCCACTGATCATTTCAAGCGGCGGGAATTCAGGTTCCCAGGCAGCAACTTTGATTATCCGTGCGATGGCTTTACAGGAAATCACTCTTAAAGACTGGTGGTATGTCATGAAAAAAGAAATCTTCACAGGATTGTTCTTAGGAGGAATTTTAGGAATTATAGGTTTTCTCAGAATTATGGTATGGCACAAAGCTGGTTTCTTTGATTATGGACTGCACTGGATCTTTGTAGGCTTAAGTGTCGGCGTTTCCCTGGTACTGATTGTTTTATGGGGTACTTTATCCGGATCTATGGTTCCATTTATTCTTAAAAAGCTGAAACTTGACCCTGCAACGTCTTCTGCCCCATTTGTAGCAACTCTGGTAGATGTTACCGGCTTAATCATTTATTTCTCTGTTGCCGGACTTTTCTTAACCGGGAAACTTTTGTAATTTAGAGAAATTCAAAATATT
This sequence comes from Chryseobacterium sp. HNCC26DJ238, assembly GCF_057180465.1. Lineage (NCBI taxonomy): Bacteria > Pseudomonadati > Bacteroidota > Flavobacteriia > Flavobacteriales > Weeksellaceae > Chryseobacterium > Chryseobacterium sp. HNCC26DJ238. The sequence continues at coordinate 5,566 of NZ_JBXUGI010000034.1, read as the reverse complement.
GATGTTGCCGTTTGAATCCACATAGCAAAATCAGTATGACGTTTTAAAAAATTACATCTGTATATGAAAATCATTTCTCTTGTACCTTCTATTACTGAAGCATTATTCGATTTGGGATTAACTGAAAAAGAAATCATCGGAAGAACAAAATTCTGTATTCATCCCGCTGAAAAAGTAAAAGCGGTAGAAATTATTGGTGGAACAAAAAACCTGAATATTGAAAAAATCAAAAACCTTCAGCCCGATTTGATCTTAGCCAATAAAGAAGAAAATGTAAAAGAACAGGTCGAATCCCTGATGGCAGATTTTAAAGTCATTGTATATAATACAGAAACCATCGAAGATAACTATTATCTGGTTAAAAACCTGGGGCTGTTGCTTCATCAGGAAGAAAAAGCCCAGCTTTTTAACCTGAAAATATATGACGTTCTCAATAAAACAAAAATCAGTACGAAAATAAAAGCGGCCTACTTAATCTGGAAAAATCCATACATGACCGTTGGCTCAGATACATTTATTCACAATATTCTTTCAGAAATCGGTTTTGACAATCTGTTTAAAAACCAAAAACGCTATCCCGTTATACAGATTGAAGATCTAGCTTCAGCAGAGGTCATCATGCTTTCTTCGGAACCTTTTCCATTTAAAGAAAAACATGTTGCCGAACTGAAAGAACGGTATCCTGAAAAGAAAATCATTATTGTAGATGGTGAGGCTTTTTCGTGGTATGGAACCCATATTGCAAAATGTGAGAATTATTTTAAAGAACTTATTGCCGACCTTAATCATTAAGTTTTGGCTAAAGCCGAATGATTTTTTTCATTCTTAAATAAGCTAAAGCACTTTTCTATTGATAATTTTAGATAATTATATATCTGAATGCTTTGAAACAAAAAAAATCAACCGTTACTTGTTTTACAATCTAATTATCTGTCTGCAGCTAGTAAAATTGATATTTTACATAATGATATAATCCTTATTATATTATCGACTAATTTTTTGTAAGCTTTTTTGATACATTGGAAAAAAAACATATTTTTGCAGTTCACAACATTGGGTCATATCGATGATTACGTTGTTTTCACTAAAAAATAAAAACTAATTGAAAAATATTAAACCATGAAGAACTTTACTAATTCTTTTAATTTATCAAAACTGATTGTTTCCAACAGCTTAAAACATTTTTAAGTTCTTAAATTTCTTTAGAAATATAAATCAATAGCACTTATTGAATTATTTAATCATCAAACATACTTTTCAAAATCATTGTCTATCCATTGATCTAAGTCTTTTTTTCAATTAATTTAGTTTTGAAATGTTTTCTGCATTTCGATATTTTTATGGAGCTCAGAAACCATTCAAACGAAGCGAAACCGAAAAGCTATACGAGTAGGAAAAACTCTTGAAAATTAAATATGAAGAGAATTATCTTATTAAAAACCATGAAAAAACTCTACTTTTTACTCTTAACTCTTATTTCAATTTCTGTTTTTGCGCAAACGTATAGTTACACAACATACAACACTTCAAATTCGGCAATAGGAAGCAATTATATTGCTGACATTAAAACCGATGCAAACGGATTGTTATGGATTGCTACTTACAATGGTGTATCAACTTTTAACGGAACTACTTTCACCAATTATAATACGGGCAATTCTAATATTGCATCTAATTCAACTTTAAAAATTGAAATCGATGGTTTAGGTAGAAAATGGATCGCCTCTCAGTCCAATGGGATTATCTTATATAACGGAACTACTTGGACGAATTACACGACTGCCAATTCGGGATTACCAACCAATGCTATCAATGATATAGCGGTTGACGGACAAAATAATCTTTGGGTTGCAACAGATTCAGGGCTTACAAAATTCAACGGTACTACCTGGACTACTTATGCTTCTGTAACGAATCTGAATTCAGTAGCAACTGACAGTAATAATGGTGTCTGGATTACAAATAATGGTGTATTGTATAAATTTAACGGTACCAATTTCAATTTCATAGCACAGGGAACTCAAAAAATATTGAGAATTGCTAATAATACCATCTATGTTAAAGGTTCTGACAGTTTAGTTACCTTAACAACAAGCGGAACCAATATTACATTTACATATCAAAGCAATTCTTGTCTTGCAGGATACCAGCTGAATGCTTTAGATGTAGACAGTAACAGCAAAGTCTGGATCGGATTCAGTGGATCTGGTTTACAAAATTTCACAAATTGCACTACTTATACTTCAACAAATACCAATTCAGGTTTACCAGATAACTATTTTAGTGCAGTTAGAACACAAAGTTCAGGAACTATCTGGTTGGGAACATTACAGCTTGGTTTGGTGAAAATGGCACAAAGTACTGCTGTTTGCGCTTCTCCTACTCCAATGTCTGCTTCAAATGTTGCTTCTACAACAGCTACTTTGAACTGGTCACCAATAGCCACGGCACCTTCTGGAGGATATGTATATGCCTATGGTACATCGCAGACAATGGGAAGCCCAAATGGTAATACTGTAGCTACTTCGGCAGATTTAATCAATTTATCTCCAAACACTACTTACTATTGGTGGGTTAAGTCTAACTGCGGATCAAATCAAAGCAGTTGGGTTTCAGGTGGATCTTTCACAACACTTTCTCCTGCAGGATGTTGGCAAAGTGTAAGTGCAGGTGTAACGCATTCATTGGGAATAAAATTAGATGGAACACTTTGGGCTTGGGGTTATAATGTTTATGGTCAATTGGGTGACGGAACTGTGGCAACGAGGCAAACTCCTAAACAGATAGGTACATCAACAGACTGGAAAAAAGTAGTTGCAGGCGCTCAGTATTCAGTCGCAATAAAAACAAATGGAACATTATGGGCTTGGGGCTACAACGGCCAAGGGCAGCTTGGTGACGGAACTACAATTAATAAAAATAATCCCGTACAGGTAGGAACAGCTAATGATTGGCTGGATATTACAATTGGAAATGAACATACATTAGCCATAAAAACAAATGGAACACTTTGGAGCTGGGGTAACAATAATACAGGCCAGCTGGGTGACGGAACAACCATAAACCGGAACGTACCTGCTCAAATCGGAACCGTCAATACGTGGAAAAGTATTGCAGCAGGAAATGGTTTTTCGTTGGCATTGCGAACGAATGGTACCCTCTGGACTTGGGGAAATAACCAAAATGGTCAATTGGGTGATGGTACCACTACAAATAAAAATACTCCAACACAGATTGGTACAGATACAGATTGGGCGGATGTTGCAGCAGGATATTTTCATTCTGTAGCAAGAAAATCAAATGGAGTACTTTATACATGGGGAAGAAATAATGAAGGACAGCTGGGTAATAATAACAATACAAACAGTTTAACACCAACTGCAGTATTTGATCAAGTTAAAAGTATTGATGCAGGAGCACATCATACTGTAGGAATAACAACATCTGGAAATATGTTTACTTGTGGGTATAATAATTCCGGTCAATTAGGAGATAACACAACCACGAACAGGAACTGGGTTTCTGTAGGAAACGCCAGCAATCATCAATTGGTTTCCGCGGGAGCCTTCCATACTTTATCATTAGATTTAGACGGCTTCTTGAAAGTTTGCGGAAATAATGAGATGTATCAATTGGGTGATGGTACAACTGTAAATAAACTGAATTTAACATCAATAGTTTGTCCTGTAAATTGTAATCCTCCTACCCAGTTGTATACTTCCAACATTACTTCAAATACAGCTACTCTTAACTGGCTTCCTTCAGCATCAGCACCTAGTGGAGGATATAATTATGTTTACAGTACTAGTCCGACAATGACAGGGTCAGGTACTGCAAATTCTTCTACAACAGCTAATATATCAAATTTGTTACCCAATACCACTTACTATTGGTGGGTTTCAGCTAACTGCGGATCAAGTCAAAGTATTTGGGTGTCAGGAGGATCTTTTACAACACTTTCTGCCACTACTGGCTGTTGGAAAGCTATTAGCGCAGGCTCTTACCATTCACTAGGAATAAAAACAGATGGTACACTTTGGGCTTGGGGTGATAATATTGATAATCAATTGGGAGATGGAACGAATGTCGCAAAAAACATCCCACTTCAAATAGGAACTGCAACGAATTGGAAAAAAGTTTTTGCAAGTGCAAAATACAGTGTAGCAATCAAAACAGATGGAACACTTTGGGCATGGGGAAATAATATAATGGGGCAATTAGGAGACGGTACAACTACTAATAAAATGATTCCAACAAAAATAGGAACAGCTACTAACTGGGAAGATATTGCAGTTGGAGAATCTCATACATTAGGAATAAAATCAAACGGAACTCTATGGGCATGGGGAATGAATGTAAGCGGAGAATTAGGAGACGGAACAACTACAAACAAAATTATACCCACCCAAATAGGAACAGCAAGCAATTGGAAAAGTGTAGGAGCAGGTACATTCTTTTCAGTGGCAATAAAAACAGATGGGACATTATGGGCTTGGGGTTATAATGGTCACGGGCAGCTAGGTGACGGTACATCGACAAATCGTATTTTACCAAAACAAATAGGAACTGCTACCGATTGGGCAGACATAGCAGTAGGAGATTCGCATGTTGCAGGAAGAAAGACAAATGGACTTCTTTTTACTTGGGGATTTAACGGATCCGGGGGATTAGCTGATGGAACTACAAGCAGCAGATGGACTCCTTGGCTAGCAGCAGATGCAATTCAAAAAGTTTTTACAGGTAATTTTAATACAATAGCTATAACAACATCAGGAAATGTGATTGCCAGTGGGAACAACAGTACAGGGCCATTTGGTAACAATACGAACACCAGTACATCTAATTGGACAACTATCGGCAACAATATGACGATAATTTCTACAGGGGGATGGCATACTTTATCTTTAAATGATAATGGTGTTTTAAAGGTTGCCGGACGTAATAATTATGGACAATTGGGCGATGGTACCACTGTTCAGAAACTTACCTTCAATCAGCTTGCATGTCCTACAAGTAATTTAGCCGTTGAAGAAACTTCAGCAACTAAAGATAACCTCAGAATTTTCCCAAATCCTGTAAGCCATATTCTGAATATCTCTTTCGATCAAAAGATTCTATCAGTAACAGTTTACAGTGCTGGCGGACAACAGGTTCTCACTAAAACCATCAATGATAACAAAGGTACAGTTGATGTTTCTTCTCTGCCATCAGGAGTTTACATGATTAAAGTAAATGCAGACCATAACATAGTAAAAACAGAAAAAGTTATCAAGCGATAAGTATTGACAAATAAACTTCTACTGTAAAAACCACAATACAGTTAAATGAAAAATAATTAGCGTGTGCGGCATCCGTGCACGTTAATTATTTGAAACATATTGAAATGAAAGGACATCTTTATATTTGAATGCGTTAAAACAAGAAAAATATTATTTGCTTTAAAAACATTTTATTCGTCCGTGAGCAGTAAAATATAAAGATAAATCCTGTCCATTTTAAGTATATTGCCAACTAATTTCAATCACAAAAAAACTCCGATTTTCGTCGGAGTTTTATATTTTAAATT
>NZ_JBXUGI010000033.1:0-15078 GCF_057180465.1 Chryseobacterium sp. HNCC26DJ238 | reverse complement strand
CGAAAAATTTTAAACATAAACGTGTTTTTGAAGAAGGCGAAGTCTGACAAGTAGCGAAATGTACGGGAAAGTAAGAATGGACAGCCTTTTGAATGGGGTATTTTGTATTATTTAACGCAAGAATAAACTAAGGTTTGGTGAAATTATGTTGCATAGTAAGATATACAGGGGCGTTTCACTTAGTAAAGTAATACAAGGTTTACTATGGAAACTTGATTATTGGGCTTTTGATCAACAGTCAAGAAAGGCAGTTCGCAATTATTAAAAGTGGTTTTTTAGTTTTTTTAGAAAATCTTCTTTTTACTTAATGCAAGGATAAACAAAGGTTTTTGACATTTTGCTGCATCTTAAGGTAAACAAAGCCGTTTCACTTAGTAAAGTAATACAAAGATCCTAAGACAAAGCTGGTTCTTATTATATATAGTATGGCAGATCATTTTTTAGGTAAGACTTATATAAGGTATGTTGTTGTGCGGTCAAAGAGCTTTGAAATAAAGTAAAGAAGTTTTTATGATCACGATCTGTCATTTCTTAACCGCTTCCCTAGTCGGGATTGAAGCGGCATCCTTTTTCTCAAACGGATCGTAGATAGCCAGGCGAAAAAGATACAGCGGAAAGCACGAATAAGCTCCCCAAAATAAATGCCCCCGAAATCAGAGGCAAAATATTCTATCAGAGATGAATCTGCGTTATGTTTATTGCAAGTTCAGTGATTACTACTTTATCTGTCCTAAACCGGGATCCTATCATTGATATCCATAAAATCTGGCTCCTTTCAAAACAGGATTTTCCAATTCGACAGATTGTAATCCGAATCCGCTATAGTCAGGATCCACTGAATGTTCCAACTGCTTTCTGTGAATTTTTTCATAGGTATCGAAGTCGATGGCTAAACGATCATTCAGATCCTGAAACAAATTCCATTCTGAAACGACTGATTTCCAGTTTTCAGATATTTTACCAGCAAAAACTTTTGACTTCGAACCGCTTCCATAACTCAAAAATCCAATTTCCTGACCGGCCAATTCTTCTTCTTCATTGAATGACACCTGTAATGCTGAAAGCAATGCCATAAAAATAGACGCTGTGTACATATTTCCGATCTCAGATGAAGCTCTCTGTGTTTTTTCGATTTTATCATCAATGAATTTCAGGTAATCTTCAGATTTTGCAACTGCTTTTTTTTCTTCAGCTGTTGAATAGTTAAGCCCGTTTTCTAAACTGTAAATTTCAGTAAAAACCCGTTTTCCATGAAATGCATACGGAAGATGAAAGATCAGGTACCTCCAGTTTTCGTAAGCTTTTTGTTTTCCGGAAATATCTTTATAATGGTCGTAGGCTTCTTTTATCCTGTCTTGGTAACACTGGTTGGAATACTGACCATCGAAAACCGGCTCGTCAGTAAAAACCTCAATTTTATCAGGAAAATTCTCCGGAGCACCGTTTAAATCTTTTTTCATAAAATGTCGCCTCGGTTTGAAAAAATCAAAAACACTCTCAGTGGCAACTCCCCAATCATTTTCAATTTCCAGAAGATCGGGTTTTGCTGAAACCAGTAATGCAACCGAACCGCCTCCCTGCGTATACTCTCCTGAAGATGCCAACTCATATTTTGCATAATCACTTGCAATGACCACAGCTTTTTTATCCTGATTGACCCTTACAAAATCTAATGAATTGTGAAGAGCATCTACTGCACCAATACACGCAAAGGTCATATCTACGACATCACAATTTCTAAAACACCTCTCGCCATACGCTTCTTCCAAAACCTTCTCTACCATCTGCACTGCGTAAGATACGGTAGGTTTTGCAGCATCGACCGCACTTTCTGTCCCCAAATAAATCCGTGATATCTCTCCTGGATTAATCCGGTAATCTTTTATCAATTTCAGCAAAGCCTCTGCTGCAAAGGTTGCTGCATCTTCATGCACATCGGGAACTGCCATTTTGTACAAGCCTAAACCTTTCTGCAATTTGGCAGGTTCAATTCCTCTTTTTTCTCCTAAATCATTAATTTCCAAATACAAAGAAGGTACATAATAGCTTGCTGCCTCAATTCCAAATCCCATAATCTCTTAAATTTTAATCGAATTTATAAAAGATTCAACAAAAAAGATCCATAAATACGATTTTTTTTAACGATATGATAAATTATTAAGCTGACCTTGACAAAGCAACAGATTATATTTACTGAACAGTCCAAAAAAAAGCACCTCTAAAAAGAGATGCCTTAGATCTGTATAAGAACCTTGCCTATTTAAAATTTTCAATCGCTTTATTAATCGCATCAATCTGTGGATTAATACTCGCCGCTTTCTGAGGATTTTGTTTTAACAGTTCCATTTTTTTATCAAGACCCGACTTCAACATTTGGGTAATCATCATTTTCACCTGAGGATTATCTCCCATCTGTCCTTTTGCCTGCCCCAATATTTTGGTAATACTTTCTGTTGCCTTAAGGTTATCTGAACTCATGATCCAGTTATACCCTTCTTCCGCCACTTTCCCCAATTCAGGATTCTGGAATTTTACAAACGGATAAAATGCAACAACCGAAGCAATATTTGCCATCTGTGAAGTCACTTTGTTTTTAACAACAACTGGTAACAACTGGGTAAGCATGTCTTCAGAAGCTCCTTCCAGATCAATTTTATCACCCAGAGCATTCACTTTTGAAGGGTCAATCGCCAGCACTGCTGCCAAAGAATTCCCTTTAACGGAATTCGAAACGGCACTCATTCCTTTTTCGAAAACAGGAAGATATTTTTTATCTTTCGTTTTTGCCAAAGCTGCAATCGCTGCCCCCTGAACCAATGTTTTAGGATCATTCTGTGCTAATTTCTCAACATCAGCTCCCAAAGTTTTAAGCTGTTCTGCGTTTGAGAGGTCCATCAGTTCCAAAGCTTTCATCCGTACTCTGAAATAAGGATCTTTTAAAGCTGCAGATAATAATTTTGTTGCGGCAGGACCTTTTCCTACCTGATCTTTGATAGAATTAAGTGCATTATACCTGCTCTTAAATTCTTTGGATCCCATGAACTGCATAAGATTCTGTTCAGGTGTTTTCGTATCAGTAACCTCAGCAACCAATATTCCGTCTGCATTGATGTTAATCAGATCAGGATTTTTTGAGACATCAAAACTGAATGTATTTTTTGCTGTTGCATTTACCCAGACCTGTTGTCTTTTCGGTTTTCCGTTATCATATACATCGATCGCCAGAGGAAACTCAAACGGAAGTTCCTGAGACTGGCTGACCACCACCGTCACCTGTTTTTTTACAGGTTCAAAAGTGTAGGTATATGTCAATTTCGGATGTCCGCTGCCAAAATACCACTGGTTGAAGAACCAGTTTAAATCTTTTCCTGAAACTTTTTCGAATGATAACCTCAGCTGATGCGCTTCAGCATTTTTGTATTCATAGGTTTTGAGGTAATCATTCATTCCTGCAAAAAATGCTTCGTCTCCCAGATAATTTCTCAGCATGTGAAGAATTCCACCTCCTTTCTGGTAAGTCACCAGATCAAAAACATCTTCCCTTGAAGCATAATCAAATCTTACCAGATCTTTTTTTAAATCTGAAGGATTGTGAATATAATGGTTAACATCTTCCATCTGATGGTAGTCTGCCTGATCTTTACCGTATTTATATTCATTCCACAAGTATTCTGAATAGTTGGCAAATGATTCATTGACCGTCAGGTTACTCCAGCTTTCTGCTGTAACCAAATCACCAAACCAATGATGAAAAAGCTCATGAGCAATGGTGTCTTCCCACTTGTTCTCGTCTATCAGCTGTCCCGGTTTCTGCAAAATATCACTTCCGTGAAGGGTTGCCGTCGTATTTTCCATTGCTCCACTCACATAATCTCTTCCTGAAATCTGTGCATATTTTGACCACGGATAATCATACCCCAATTTTTTTGAGAAAAACTCAATCATTTCAGGCGTATTTCCATAGATCTGCTTTGCATACGGTTCGTATTCTTTTTCAATATAATAATCGACCGCAATATTTTTCCATTTATCTTTTACCACAGCATATTCTCCTACACCCATGAAAAAAAGATACGTGGAATGCCTTTTATCCATCACCCAATGATCCGTCCTTAAGCCGTTCGCTTCTTTCTGGGAATCTTTTAAGAGTCCGTTTGAAAGCGTTACATATTTATCAGGAACAGTCATATAGATTTCCTGAGTTGTTTTCTGAATAGATTTGTCAATGGTTGGAAACCATGCTGATGATGATTCTGTTTCTCCCTGGGTCCAGATCTGTGTCGGTTTATCAGGATCTTTTCCCTGAGCATTAATAAAGTACAGTCCTTTTGCATCGCTAATTGCCATACTTCCTTCCTGTTTTACTTCATTCGGACGGGCGGTATATTTTATGTAGACAGTATAGTCCTGGTTTTTCTGGTATGTTTTGTCCAAAGAAATTTTTAAAACATCATTTTTGTAATCATATTTTAGAGGAGATTTTTTTCCATTATTATCTAAAGCCACTTCATGAATCAACATTCCCTTTGCATCAAGAATCAATTCGTTGGAAGCATAAAAATAGGGTGAAGCTGTTAACCATTCTTCTCCATTCATCTGCTCTTTCTGATAATCGAAACTGACTTTAAGTTTTGTATGTTTGAGTTCTGTTATTTTAGCAGGTGTCGCTCTGTACACTTTTTCTCTGCCTGAAGTTTCTGTTTGTGCAGATACATTTCCGGAAAACAAAGCTCCCAATACTGCAATAGATAAAATGATTTTCTTCATTTCTTTCCTTTTATTTTTTTGAATTATTTTTTGTGATTATTTCGAAAATATCATTTACCAAAGTTTCGTAATCGCCTTTTTTCAGTTGCTCTTTTGTTTTGGCAAAAGCTTTTTTCAGTTCACTTTCAGGATTATCTTCGTCGATGATCTCAATTGAAGCGACTCCTTTTATCTGCAGCAGAATTTGCTTTAAATTCTCAGCATCAACATTTTGTTCTAAAGTAATTTTAATTGATTTCATGTGAAATAAGTAGTATTATATGAGGAATAGTTACAAAAAAAGTGAAGTTTTATCACCCCACTTTTCTATCTCTAATTTAAATTTAGATCGCTACCGGTGCTTTAATTCCCGGATGTGGCTCGTAATTCTCTAAGGTAAAATCTTCAAAATTAAAATCAAAAATATTTTTAATATCAGGATTTAATTTCATGAGAGGAAGTTCCTTTGGCTCTCTTGAAAGCTGTCTGTCGACCTGTTCAAAGTGATTGTTGTAAATATGAACATCTCCAAAACTGTGAATATAATCTCCCACTTCAAGATCACAAACCTGAGCAACCATCATCAATAAAAGCGCATAACTCGCTATATTAAACGGGACACCCAAAAATACGTCTGCACTTCTCTGGTACAGTTGTAAAGATAATTTACCATCAGCTACATAAAACTGAAATAATGCGTGACAGGGCGCCAAAGCCATATTGGGAATTTCAGCAACATTCCATGCAGAAACAATCAATCTTCGTGAGTCCGGATTTTTTTTGATCTGGTCAATTACTTCTGAAATCTGATCTACCACTTTATGATCTGCTCCGTTCCAGCTTCTCCACTGTGCTCCGTACACGGGACCTAAATCTCCGTTTTCATCTGCCCATTCATCCCAGATGCTGACTCCGTTGTCATTTAAATATTTTATATTGGTATCACCTCTCAAAAACCAGAGCAATTCGTAAATGATAGATTTTAAATGCACTTTTTTGGTGGTCACCATCGGAAAACCTTTCGACAAATCATATCTCAGCTGATACCCGAAAACACTTCTCGTACCTGTCCCGGTGCGGTCAGTTTTATCAGTTCCGTTTTCTTTGATATGTTTTAAAAGATCTAAATAATTTTGCATTTTTCAGGGAATTTTCAAATGTCAAATTTAAAGAATCTAAATCAGAAAAAGATTAAAAAAAGCATTCATTTTCATGAATGCCTGAATCATATATTTCGTTAAAATGTATTAAACAGCAGTGTAGCCGCCATCAACAAGATAGTAACCTCCGGTCATGAATGATGATTTCTCTGAACTTAAAAACAATACCAGTTCTGCAACTTCTTCAGATCTTCCTAATCTTCCCATTGGATGTTTGGCAATTAACGCTTCTTTCATATCACCACTCGCACTGTCTAACAACGGAGTTTCAATATATGCCGGACCTACAGAATTACAACGGATGTTTTTCTGTCCGTATTCTGCACCGATATTTTTTGTCAGACCCACAACCGCATGCTTTGCCGCTGTATAAGCCGACGAAAGAGGCGCTGCCACTGTTCCGTGGATCGAGGCTATGTTAACAATGACCCCACCACCATTCTTTTCCATTTGCTCCAATTGATATTTACATCCGTAAAAAACTCCGTCAAGATTTACACTCAAGACTTTTCTCCAGCTGTCCAGACCATAGTCACCCGTCAGTTTCTGCTCACCTCCAATTCCTGCATTGTTACAGGCAATATCCAATTTCCCGTATATTTCTACGGTTGACTTAACCAAAGTTTCAACCTGCTCTGCATCGGAGGTATCTGCTTTCACAAAAGAAGCTTCTCCACCTTCTGATTTTATTTTTTCCACAGCCTGATTCCCGTGCTCTTCATTGATGTCTGAAACAATTACTTTAGCACCCTCTTTAGCATAAGACTGAGCGATCGCCAATCCTATTCCTGAACCTGCTCCGGTAACAAGAGCTACTTTATTGTCTAAAATTCCCATATTAATAAATTTTTGTTATTATTTATATCCTAAATTTACGACAATCAATTTTAGATTCAATTTGAAGCAATGGTAAATTTTTCTTAAATTTTTCACCAGACTATGCTGACAGAAACTTCTTTTGTATTCCCTTTGATCAATTTCAGCTTTCCATATTTATCTTTATCGAATACTGTATCATTCCAATACTCTAAATAGACAGATCCAAATCTGGTCAGTTTTCTATAATTCGCTGACCCGACTATTTCTCTTAAACGAAAATCAATTAAGACAGAACCTACAGATTTTAATTTACCCAACCTACTGTCATCGACAATGCTGCTTTCCCAATAATCAATCTGAAGATCTCCAATCTTTTTTACTTTACCATATTTTTCTTTATCAAAAGAATCATAATATTCTATTGTAACGGTTCCGATATTCTTAATCTTCCCATATCTCAGATCACTTTTATCCAGAACATCCCAATAGTCAATTTTCAGATTTGCGATCGTTTTTAACTTTGCAAACCGGTAAGCTTCAAAATTTGAGTCATAATAGTCAACTGCTCCATCTGAATCAACCGGCTGAAATCCTGAAATTCTCCCATTATTACTAAGCTTAATAATAATTTTGCCAATATTGATATCAACAGATTGTAAATCATAGTTATCAGATGAAATATTAGCTTTAATCTGCCCCTGAACCAAAGAATGAACAATTAAAAACAGGACTGGCAGAAAATTTCTCAAATTCCTCATATTCAGATTATTTCTTTTATTTTCTGATTGATATTATTAATGGTAAAAACCTCTCTGGCTTTTTTACCAAACATGGCTTTTGCCAAAGGAGATTCGCTGGAGATGGTCATTATTTTTTTATCCTCAAAAACAATTTCACCCACCGAAACTGAAATAAAAAAAAATCCCTTATCGGTCTGCACCAGAGCTCCGTTCTGAACTTTTGTGCAGACATCTGTATTGAGTTTCTGCAGAAAATTCTGTTGGTTAAGAGATTCATTCAGTTGTCTCTGAATATTGTTGATCTCCTGCTGCAGCATTTCACGTCCCGTCTCATATTTGTCGCCCATTGAGCTTTTGGTATCATTACTTGAAGCACGGGTTTCAGCAATAAGATTTTCGAAGGTCTGAATTTTTGCTGCAATTTTATTTTTTACTATTGATACTATCTGAATTTTATCCATTCATAATTTTTTTATTCTTAACCCTGCCAGCGTTTTTAGTTACTAATCTTTTAAAATTCTAAATGTAAGTAATTATACTTTTTATGATAATACATTTGAAATTTATTCATTTCATTTTTTATTACGCTACTCATAACCCTGCCAGCGTTTGAAACGCTGGCAGGGTTTTTAAAATGGAAATATTTACTTTATTTTTCAAAAACAGCAAAATCAGAAACTTTAAAATTAAAGTCTTTTCCTACGCTGAAATCTCTGTTCTTTCCATCAAAAACATTTTTGAAAGTTCCGTTAAAGTTATCATCCGTAACAGTAAAATTCACAGGTTCTTTAGAAAAATTCAATACGACCAACACTTCGTTTTTACCATTTTTTCTTATATAAGCCAGAATCTTATCATTAGCAGTTGTATTGAGAAGATACGTTGCAACAGCAGAATCTCCGCCGCGTAAAGCAGGATTTGAGGATTTTAAATTCAGGAGGGTTTTATAAAAATCTGCCATTTCATATTTTCCGTTCCAATCGATGACATCTTTTTCAAAGAATTCAAGTCTTTTTAAATTCGGAAGTTCCTGACCCGAATACAGAAGCGGAATACCGTTCCAGGTAGCAGAAAATACAGCCATTGGTTTAGTAATATCTCCATACTTTTCAAATTCGGTTCCGTTCCACGAATTTTCGTCATGGTTGGTTGTAAACCATGCTCTCATCGAAGAATCTCCGATAGCAGAATATTTTTTAAGCAGGTCTGTCAATTCACTGATAGGCTCGTTTTTACTGTAGTAATCAGCAGATTTATGCATCCACTTCCAGGAATAGCTGGCATCGAAAACCTTACCATAGTCAGGATTTTCAAGTTCATCATATTCTCCTATGAAGAATAGGGGTTTGAGTTTTTCGACTTCAGGTCTTGCCTCTTCCCAGAAATCAACTTCTACCCAGGATGCAAGGTCACATCTGAAACCATCGATATTGGTCTCCTTCACCCAAAATTTCATGGCATCGATCATTGCTGTTCTCATCTCTTTATTCCTGTAATCAAGTTCAATGATATCGTCCATTCCTGAAGCTTTATGAAAACTTCCGTCGGGATCCTTCAAATAAAAATCAGGATGTGTTTTTGTCCATATATGATCCCATCCCGTGTGATTGGCTACCCAGTCAATAATTACTTTAAAACCTAATCGGTGAGCCTCATTGACCAGGTGTTTAAAATCATTCATCGTTCCGAATTCCGGATTGATTGATGTATAATCTGCAGCTGCATACTGGCTTCCTAAACTTCCTTTTTTATTAAGCTGGGCAATCGGTGTGACCGGCATAAACCAAAGGGTTTTCACTCCCATATTTTTGAGACGGGGCATTTCTTTTTCAAAGGCCTTAAAAGTACCTTCCTGACTATATTGTCTTAGATTGACTTCGTAGATATTGGTGGTGTGTTTCCATTCCGTAGGTAAATCCATATTTTTTCTGATATTTTGAGTAGTGCAGGACAACAGTCCCAGACCAATCGTTGTGAGTAAAACTGCTTTCCTCATAGGGTTAATTTTAACAAAAGTAACGATTTGCAGATTTAATCTGAAACATTTAAAGTGAATAATATTTCAATTTGTGGATTAGTGGGATGAGAATAGAGATGAAAAACGTTGATTGGATTAAATAATTCATATAACTAAAAATCCCTCAGCCGAAGCTTAGGGATTCTGTTAAATTACTGTTTAATTGATTTTTCTGAGTGTAAAATTTCCATTACCTGGATAAAGTATTTTTAAGGATTCTGATCATATCCCGCCACCTGAATTTGAGATAATGGTATTTGATATAAATAATCGTTGGTTGTAATGGTAAAATTATAGTTAAGGTTTGCTGCAGCCTGGTTGATAACCGCCACACCGGTATTCCAACGTACCAAATCATGCCAGTAAACTCCTTCGCCTGCAAATTCCACTCTTCTTTCTTTTCTGAGTGCTGTGGTAAAGTCAGCTGCTGACAGTGATGTGGAAACCGGAGTGAGACCTGCTCTCTGACGGATCCTGTTTAAGTAAGGAACTGCAGCAGCTGTATTCCCCTCGTTATTCAAAATTTCTGCATACATTAAAAGTACATCCGCATACCGTATAACCGGAAAGTTAATTGGCCAGTCATAACGGTTGGTAATCACCAATCCTTTTTCACGAAACTTCACGAAAAAATTGGCATTATCCGGCTGTCCGTTTTGCGCTATGAAACTTGTTTTAACGGTCAAAGGCAATCTCAGGTCTCCTGGTTCGTAGGTATTAATCAGTGATTGAGAAACTCCTAATTCAGAAGAACTGTACAAGCTTCCCTGCGGATTGTAAAAAGGATCACTGACTCCAAAATTAGGTGAAACGTAACTCGGTAAATAAGACCCTTGGGAAAGTCCTCCACTGATATGCTGAATTTCAAAAACATGGTATTTATTGTCGTTGGCACTTTTAAACAAATCTGCATAATTAGGGGCGAACGTAACGAACTGGCCTTCTCCCTGAATGACTGTAAATAAATGGTCCTTTGCCTTCGCAACATATGAGCTGTTATTTAACGGATATCCTGATCCTGTAAGATAAATCCTTCCCAATAATGCATGGGCTGCAGATTTTGTGACTCTTCCTTTATTCGCTGCATCATATACATTCTTTAATCCTGCTACCGATGCTTCAATCTCCGAAGTGATAAAAGTATAAAGCAGTGCCAGATCTGTACGCGGTATTTTAGCCGCTTCTTCGGGACTTACAGGTTTATCGATTAAAGGAACTTTTCCAAAACTGCGCATCAGCTCAAAATAGGCATATGCTCTTAAAAACTTTGCTTCAGAACGGTACTGTTCCCTTATCGCAGGATCTGCAAATGGAACTGCATCGATTCTTGAAAGAAAGGTATTGGCATAAGAGATCTGTTGATACGCATCTTCCCAAAGAATTCCCATCTCATCTGTGGAAGAGGTGTCCTGAAAATGGTTAATGGCATAATAATCCCTGTTACCGTTCTGGGAAATTGCATTGAAGTTATTGGAACGCACTTCTGATGCCAACAAATAAAAATTAACATCATAACCTCCTCTGGATGAAGCGTTCACCATAGCAGAGTAAACTCCGGACAATGCCTGGCTGATTTGCAGTTCAGTCGTATAAAAGGAGTTTTGTGTTATATTATTTTCAGGTTCAAGCATCAGATCATCTTCGCAGCTGAGCATTCCCAGCATCACAGTTCCACAGATCAATGCTTTTGTAACAGATTTTATATTTAATGATAAAAGGAACGTATTTATTGTAGTAATTTTCATTTTTCTTAAAATTTAAAAGTTAAAGTTTAAACCCATCATATATACCTTGGCATTAGGATAGGCTCCATAATCGGTACCGTCTGACTGCACGGATTCAGGATTATAACCACCATAATAATGGTCTTTTCTCCAGACATTTTCTAAACTGACGTATACTCTCAGATTAGAAATTTTCAGTTTGCTCACTAAATCCTGCTCAAAGTTGTATCCCAGCGTCACATTTTTTAACTGGATATAGGTAGCATCATAAAGCCATCTTGTGTCTAAAAGACTTCCTGTTGTGCCGTCGAGTCTCGGTGTTTTTCCATCTCCTGGATCTGCATCAGAACGCCATCTGTTTGCCCAGTTCCCCATCACATTGGTTGTTGTCCCCATGCTTGTACGGTCAATTGCACGACCAAGCAGTGCATAACTGTACCCACCTTTCTGTCCCTGGAAAAACACAGAAAGGTCAAAGCCTCTGTATGAAAATGTATTGGTAAAACCCCAGTAGTAATCAGGGGTAGGACTTCCAATGATATGACGGTCATTTTCGTTGATCACCCCATCGCCATTAACATCTTTATATTTGACATCTCCCGCAATGGCACCTTTTGTTTTGGCAACTCCTGTATTGGTAAGATCCGCTGTAGAAAGCACTCCAATCGCTTCATATAAATAGAATGAATTAAGCTCTTCTCCTACTTTAATAATGTTGGTGCTGCTGCTAAAACCTGTATAGATCGGTGCATTATCGCTACCCAACTGTAATACTTTATTATTATTGAAGGCAATATTCGCTGAGGTATTCCATTTAAATGCTCCCGTTAAATTTTTTGTGCTTAAGTCAAATTCAAGGCCTTTATTCTGAACAGATCCTACATTCTTCCACATGACATTAAATCCTGTAACATAAGGTATAGGCTGCTGCAGAAGAAGATCATTGGTTTTTTTAATATAGTAATCTGCTGTGAAATCAATTCTGTTGAAGAGTCCCAATTCAAATCCAAAATCTGAAGACCTGGTTTTTTCCCATGTTAAATCAGGATTGGGAATTGTGTTTGGGATTAATCCGTTCGATAAATTTCCGCCAAATGAATAATTACCACCTGAAAGTGTTCCAAATGCCCTGTAATCCCCAATTGAATTATTTCCGTTTTCTCCCCAGCTGTATCTTAATTTTAAGTTGCTTAGCCAGCTTTTGTCTTTTAAAAATTCTTCTTCATCAATTTTCCATGCCCCTCCGAATGCAGCAAAAGTTCCCCAGAGATTGTTCCAGCCAAATCTTGAAGAACCATCTCTACGGATACTTGCAGACAGCATATATTTCTTTTTGTAATCATAATTTACACGTCCGAAATAGGAAAGTAACATCCACTCTGAAGCGGTGTATTCTGAATTCAGAACTGAAGCAGACTGTGTGAAGTTAAATGTTTTCAGATCATCATTGGGAAATCCTTTATTCCTGTTATATTGACTGGTGGTTCTGTAATTTTCTGCGCTGTATCCGGCAATAGCATTAATATTGTGATCCCCAAAAGATTTCTTATAAGATAATAATGCTTCTCCCAGATACCGGTTATAATTTACCGTTCTCCGACTGGCTATACTTACCTGCCCGGGAATATTGGTAATTAAATTAAAAGTGGGAGTATATCCGTTGTTAAGATTAAAGTTATTGGTGGCACCCCCGGAAATTTTCAAATTCAGACTTGGCAGAATGTCATATGACATATACAAACTGGACAATAATCTAAACTCATTGGTATTATTTGTTGTATTCTCTAAAACACCAATCGGACTTTGGGAAGAACTTGCCCACCTATACCGGTCATTTTTCCAAAAATTGGTATAGACACCGGCTGACAATTCAGCAACAGGAACCATGGAAAGCATTTTGTGGGCTTCATTGTCTTTTCCGTCAACAGCAGCTCCGTAACTTTGGGAATAGCTGGGTCTCAGGGTAACTCCTGCTTTCCATTTATCTGATATATTTACATCAATCGCTGCACTTAAATTAAACCTGTTGAACCCTGTGTTAAGAGCTAAGCCTTCCTGATCAAAATAAGCAGCTGAAATTGCATACTTCACATTTTTGCTTCCACCACGTACTGCCAATTGATAATTCTGAATCGATGCCGGGCGGTAAAATGCATCCTGCCAGTCAATATTGGCCACCTGATCGGTTCCCCATCGCGGATCAACCATAGAGTTGACATTGGCCAGATTGTAATTGGTTGTATTGGCTAAATTAAAATAATTAGCTCTCACGGCGTAGCTGTCTGAGGCTGAATGACCAGGCGCCAGAGCTACCCAGTTTTTATTGATAGATTCGGTAGCGTAGTCAATCCACTCTGAACTTGTCATGATATCCAGTTTTTTTTCAATTGTCTGGACACCGTAATATTGCGAGAAGGTGAATGACGGCTTTCCTGACATTCCTTTTTTTGTGGTAACGATCACGACACCGTTAGAACCTCGTGATCCGTACATTGCAGTAGATGCTGCATCTTTGAGCACTTCAATCGATTGCACATCGTCCGGCGAAACGTTTGCCATATCGTCTACAACCATTCCATCCACTACATAAAGCGGTGAGTTACTTGCAGAAATAGAAGCTGTACCACGAACTCTTATTTCTAATGGCTCTCCGGGTTTTCCGGATGCGGCACGTGTTTTGACACCGGCGATCTGCCCTGTTAATGCCTGATCAACTCTCGAAATAGGACGGTCTTTGAAACTTTCAGCACCGACTCTTCCAACGGAACCGGTAACTTCACCTCTTTTCTGTGTACCGTAAGCAATGATGACGACTTCTTCAATATCTTTAGTTTTACTGTTGGGATCAGCCCGCAAACTATCCTGATCTTTTGGTGTGCCGGCAGTTTGCTTTTCCTGTGCGAAGATAAGGCCGGTGGTACTCAATAAAATACCCAGGGTTATTATTGATTTCTTCATTCTGTGATTGGTGATTGTGATTTATGATTACTTTATACTTTCATTTAAATTAGAAGACAAGAAGAGATGGTCTTAAAGACATGATTTTTCTCATATTTTAATTTTTATAAAAGTATACTTATCGCGAATTTCTGCTATCCTGCGGTTACCTGCTCATTTCTCTCGGAATAGAATTATGGTAATTCATCTGTTACTGCAATATTTTTAAGGTGATCATTTTTCAGAATGCGGAGAAAATTCTAAGAAAATTCGATTCATTAAAAAAGTATCCTTATAACAAATTGTTTAGTGCTGAAATAGTTCTGTGACTGCTTTCATTCTTTTTTATTTTTAAACATAAAAAAACCTGCAGCTTTACAGCTGCAGGTTAATCTTATTAGAATTTTAGTAATTACTTAAAAACTACCCATTTTTATTTTTTGATAAATTTAAATGTTTTTACGTAATCTTTAGTAAATACCTGAATAACATAAACTCCCTGAACAAAAGAGCTCACATTAATTCCTCTATCTCCATTTGACATTACCTTTTCTGTAACTTTTCTACCATCTGCAGAGAATATAATTAATTTAATAATTTTTTCTTCTCCACTTACTTTAAGAATATCCATTACAGGATTAGGGTAAATCTGCATATCAGAATCAGCACTTGCTACATTGACAACACCTAAACTTGCGTTGTATGCAAGAACAGCTAATGAAGCAGTAGACTCACAACCACCTAAGGTCTGTGTAGCATAATACGTTGTATTATTCACTATCGGAGTTGTTATTGCCAGACTGCCTGTATGATTTGCAGCATTTGCAGCAGAAGCATACCATTTGATGTTTTGTCCGTTAACCACCAGGACACTTAGTGTATTTCCGGCATTAAAACTCTGAACTGCAGCGCCTGTAGGGGCTCCGATTACAGCA
>NZ_JBXUGI010000032.1:0-15524 GCF_057180465.1 Chryseobacterium sp. HNCC26DJ238 | reverse complement strand
AAATCAAATCCTCAAAACTATAAGGAAACAAAACCAGCTGATTTTGATTATAATGTTTAAAATCCATGAACAACTATCTGATTATCAGATATAAACATAAGAAACATAAGAAAAATAAAAATTATAACCAAAAAAAATCCGCCTCAGTTGTGAGACGGATTCAATTTATTAAAAAGAGCATAGTATTTATACTACCTTTTTTTACTATAATATGAGGAAATTAGTTTTGCTATATAAAATCCTATGGTGAAAATTATATTCTTCTTTCAAGAAAAGTGCATTTAATAATGTTTCATGAAAGTTTGAAAACTAATCGTACGACATCAAGGATTAAACTATTTATCTATTAAATAAATCAGTTCTGCAAAAATAATCAAAAAAATAAAACTAATCATCATTGTCAATGATTAATAGAATTCGTTTAGATCACCGTCCCTTGATATTCTTTTACAACAAAATGATTAATGTAGTCAGAATTTAAAATTCTTTTTAATAACTCCTTATCAGTGCTTAGCAAATCTAAATTCAGATGACCGGATATTTTTATAACAAAATTTATTTTACTATTTGAAATATCAATATCATTATATAACATCTCCTGTTGTTTAAATACAGCATGCGGATAAGAAATCAGATCAACAGCGTATTTCAATAATTCTTTTTTTGACAATAGTAAGGCACCAATAAAGTTAGTAGAAATCCCATTTTTATGGAACAAATCCCGCAATAAAGGTAATGTGTTATCTTCAGTAGGAAACCAATCCCTATCAACATAATCATGATTAACAATCCATAAATCCTCGCTGTCAAAATGCTCTATCAGATTTTTAAACAAAGGTTCATACTTCTCAATAAATTCTACAGGTGCGATATGTTTCACATCACCAGGTAATTGTACGGATACTCCGAACCATTTTTTTAATGACAGATATTTTTTTCTATCGTATGGTAGAAGTTCTTTAACTTCTGTTTTGAATTCGATCATAAATATTTATTAATTACTTTATCTTAGTTAGAATATTCAATCTCATGCCTTTACAAAAATTTCAATTTGTTACACTTCCATATAAAGATTTGATTGAATTAATTTTTTTGATATTACTAATAATTTTATACGGCATAAAAATTAGATAATTTTAGAATGAGTTATATTTTTGTCAAAATCAACCCCGCACTATTCTATAGAGTACTATGATCCATAAAGATCCATATTTTTGTAGTCAGGCTGTTGATTCATCTGCATCTGTAATATGGGTGTCATTAAAAAAGGTGTCAATCTGCCCGCTGCGCGATCTAGAAGTTTTAAACCTCCCATGATAATGGCTGCCCCTACCACTACTTTTACAATTGGATATACTGCCGTGTAACCACCACCTTTAGGTTCTTGTCTATCCCAATGTGGGGCATGTGTTCCATTATGATCGTCTGGCACCCAAACTCTACCATCTTTGTCAACCCATCCTGTCCCTCTACCATTTGGATTCCTAACCTTTCTATTACCTCCTTTTGGAGCTTTAAATTCAGGATGATCCGGTGGACTCTCTTTCATTTCAGGCAAAGTTTGTTTCTTTTTAGGTTTAGGATCTTCCTGATAATTTCCTGTTTCATTAATTTTGTGCATTGTATGATTAAACCCGGCAACAAATCCTCCAATTAAAGCTCCTTGCCAAAAGTTTCCACCACTTAATTCTGAACCCACTCCTCCTGCTATTGCTCCAAAAGAAATCGTTCCAACAGCACTGCTTGCAAATTTTCCCGCAATAGCACTAAATGCAGATGCACCCATACTACCTAAGAATCCCGAAGCAAAAGCATTTCCAAATCCTTGCCCCTGTACTAAAGATATCACTCCTTGTGCTAAAGCGTGTGCTGTACCTTGTACAAATATAGTCCCCAGTTTCCCAAGTTCCATTGCAATCTGTGTAGCAGTGCCGGCTGATGTGACAAATACACTGCCTATACCAAATGTTGCAGCTGCTGACGCTGCGCCAAATAAAGTTGATTTTATGAATGAGCCCAAGTTCCAATTCTGACCTGTGATTGAAGTCATTATTGTATAACTAAAAGACGCTACCATAGATCCTATAATTACTGCAGATAAAAAAGCTGATTCAACAATCCACTCTCCATTAGGATCATTGAAAATCAAAGGGTTGTTCAGTACATACCCATATTTATTATATATCTGAGTATTGTAACGATCTTGAATATTTTCATCGGCGTTTAAAAATCTTCTTAGTAATGGATCATACAATCTGCCATTCATATGGATAATGCCTACCTCTGAAAAATGCTCATGACTGGTATAACCTCTGTCTGTAATTAACGAAGTATTATCAATCACATCTTTGTCTGTGATAACGGATCCTGTTCCAATTTTTAAATGGGTAATATTACCCCATGCATCGTAATGTCTCTGTTCCAACTTATTTCCCGCCTCATCGCTAATCGCTAAAATACTTCCCAAGTAATCTTTATGTAAGAATTTGTAAGAACCTGTACTTTCATCGTAGTTTTTTAAATATATAATACTACTTTCATAAGGACTTCCTCCGATATAAAGTACATGTTTTTCCTTCCCTGTATTATTATCTTTTACAATTTCAAAGCTTCCGTCCTCGCTGTAAAATTTAGTAAACTTCCCTTCTCCGTCACTATTAAAGTTTCCACCATAGGTAACTTTCTGTCTCATGTTTGTCAGTCCATACTGAAATGCTACATCCCCCTTTTCTCCATCAATAAATACAGGATCATTATTTTCATTGTAAACAATACTTTGAATTAGATCATTGTTGTAATTTTGAGTTCCGGCAGCATTTAATGTCATTCCCGTAGGCTGGTAAATCTTAGCAGAATTTTCAAATTTTATTACTCCTACCTGATCGTTATGAGTAATTCTCCCTTTGACATCATACGTGTTTTGAGAAGCCTGTCCTGTTCTAGGATTGGTCCAATTAATTAACCTGTTATTATCATCGTATTCAAAGGTTTCTGTAATGCTTAAGTCACCACTTGTGATTCTACTGCTTAATTCATTCTTTATTGCATCAAAGTTATAAATTACTTGCAGTATGCTTGGTGTGCCTTCTAATTGAAGTCTATATTGATGATCTATATTGGCCAAGAATCCATTATTATCATAGCTATTTAATATTCTGGATCTTCCAAGATTGGCTTTTACTATCTGTCCTTTTGCATTTGTTTCCTGAAGTACCCACAGTACTCTTCCTGAGTTTATGTCTTTAACCGTCGACAATTGTCCGTTCCAAGAGCTGTAAATATTTTCAATCTGTAATTTTGTCAGAACTCCGGAAGAATATAACTGCTTTTCATAAGATATAACCCGTGCCTTATCGTCGTAAGTAATTCCTTTCTGGATAAAGTATTTTCCATTACTATTTTCTGATGAAGACAATACTCTTCCATGAGGATCATACAATATATTTGAGCTGTAAGCTTTCCCTTTTGATGTTCCTGATTTTGCAATTACCCTTCCCTTATCATCATAGGAGAAAGAAATCAACTTGTTCGTAGCTTCTCCTCCATCAGAGGTGGATAATTCTTTTTGAGTAATTAACTGACCTAAATTATTGTAAGTATATTCTTTGGTTCCTTTTGGACTTATTATTTTCTTTGTCTGTCCAAAACCATCATATTCATATTTATATAATCCATTCGAAGGATCATTAAATTCAGATTTCCTTCCCCATGCATCATATTTCGTTGTAACAATATTTTCTGCATATTGAGCCTTGATTTGATCTCCTGCTGCATTATATGCAAATTGAATAGTACCTCCTTTATCTGTTGATAAGACAACATTTCCTAATGCATCAGCTGTTTTTGTAGTGATTTTATTATAATTATTAATTTCTCTTACTGTTGTGATTAATCCTGAAACAGTAGTTTCCACCTGCTTGCCAGTAAATGCCGTTGCGGTTACTTTAGTTGGGTAAAAGTTGTCATCATATATGATTGTATTCCATTGCCATGGGCTTTGACCATCAAAATAGGGCTCACTTTCATTAATTTTTCTTCCTAAAACATCATACTGAATATCCTTTGAAACAAACTGTCCCTGATCAAATGATTTCGTTGTCGTCCTGTAATTCTGACCAATTTTATTAGTGAATTTTTTTGAAATATTTCCATCAGACTCATATTGTATCAGTGTAATATTTGAATTTTCATCTCTTTTATATTCGTACGTTGTAATTCCTTCTAAATTGCTTTTTGAAGTCATGAGTTTCCCCCAACCGTCATAAGTATTTGTTTGAATATTATCCATCGGATCTGTCTGACTTAAAATTTGTCCCCAATTATTATAGGAAATATTAGTCACCAGGCCCAGATTATCAGTCTTTTTTAAAACGAACCGACCTTTAGTATCATATTCTGCCAATGTATTTTGAACCTGAGAATCTAAACTATTGCCCATTGATTTCTGAACAACATTCCCAAAACCATCATATTGATAAGTTTCTGTAATATATCCGGTATTATCTCTATTCCAGGACTTAAATATTTTTAAGAGATTATCTTCATAAATATATTCTTCTTTAGCTGATTTAGTGTCTCCATAAGCTTGTGAAAAATCTGTTTTTGATTTGGGGCGGCCTATGTAATAATCCGCTCCGGAACCTGAAGGGTTGTGATAATATTCAAAGACGGAAGTAATTATTGAGTATCCGTTATTTACATTAGTTATGCTTTGTACAGGAACGTAATAGTCACCATAAATAATGTTTCCTGTCGTGAGAATACCTGTCAAAAAATCTTTTTTTCTGGTGGCTGTAGGGATAAAAGCTGTTACTACTTTCGACTTTTCAGCATCTGTTACGTTGCTTGTTACTTGTCCATTTACAATCTTATCGGTCTGATAATTGGTTGATTTGAAGCTTAGCAACTGCGAGTTGTTTTCAGATATATCATTAGGAAATATTTGATTATTATCATTGGTTCTGACTGTCCATTCCTTGATCGGTGCTGCCGATTGCAGCGGATCCATTTCAACTCCTGACCATATTATCGTATTTTCAAAACCTGTAGCATACCATGACGAACGTGCAGCCTGACGGAAACCAATCATACCTTTACCGATAAAGTGGCTTAAGAAGCCTCTATATTTAAAGTCCTGATTTAATATTCCGTTTGGAACAGCTTGCTTTAATTTTGATACTGCTGTTGATAAAGGTATGAGTTCCAGCTCAAAATACGGAAATAATTCTTTTTTCGTTGGCTTATAAAAATTTGAATCTATTTTTGAATTTAGTTCCTGATACACAACTTCTGTTGTATTTCCACCTTGCGTAATAAATCGTGCCCTTGAAATAGTTGGCAAGTATGTATATCCATATTGTGTAACATAATTGTACGCACATCCATTAATTCCTGAACAATCATCAGGTCTACCTATTGATATAATCTGTTGGTTAGTCTGATTTAAACTCAAAGTACCAAAAGGAATAATCTTCTGTGTATATTCCCTTCTCCAATCTCTAACTCTATAAAACTGTAAATCGCCATTTGTTTGAATTGGTGAACTTTGTAAGAAAGCACTATCTCCACCGGCACTAGAATAAAATCCTTTTGCAAAATTTGCCGTACCGTCTGTAGTGGTCTTATTGACCGAATACACAAAGGTGCGTAAAACCGTTTTTTCTTCGTCACGATGGTGCGACCATTCGTGATTATGCATAAAAACATAGCTCACAACAATATCTGATTTACCATCCGCATCCAAGTCAGCAACATTGTACTGAAAATATCTGCTTTCTGAAAATGAGCATCCTCCGCCTGATTCCCAAACGTGATGACTGCTTTCCATCAATGTTTCATTTCCTGAACTATAATAAATAAAATTATTGATTGTTGAGTGGTTAAAGCTTTTACCATCCGACGTGTATAAATTCCAGTTGTAGGATTTATTGGCCTGCGGTACCAAAATATCCATCTTTCTATCTCCATTGAAATCTCCGAATAGTGCCCCAGATGAAACTCCTTGAAGAGTTTGACCCGAAAAGTTGCCTACGTTTTCTTTGAAATAAGTTCCATCGGTCTGTTTTTTGAAATTAAATACACTTGTCATTGCACCATTTGAAGTCAACTGAATAATGTCTTGTATACCATCACCGTTTAAATCAAAGAAGCGATTATTTTTATTGTTTTCGGAAGCATCATTAATATTAACTCCTCCATCATAGTTGTAGCTGTTAGTTGTGATGTCTAAATTTTCGTCTATATCTAATAAAAATGATCTGTGATATGTAAAAAAGTCAGTAGTACCTCCGCCACCAGGCGGAATTATTTTGGCTTGCTCATCAGCTTCCAGGTTGGATAGCAAATCATCTCCATACTCAACATTCGATGAGTTAATTTTTGGTTGAGCGTTAAGTTTGGAAGAAGCAGGCGCGGCTAAATAAGTATTATCCGGAATAGATGTTTTAAATGGATTTGGAGCGCTTGTACATCGATTCCTTTTGTTAAATCCTATCATTATCTCCGAAATGCCATCACCCTCGTAATCGTAAGCCTCTAAATAACCCACATTCATTGCTACAGCGGATGTACATTCATCTCCGCCACTCAGCTCACCGCCGGGACTGTAAAAACTGTAAGGAATTAGTTTTGTGTATTCCAGTTTAAATTTATAGTCAGAAGTATCGACAGAGTAAACTAGTAACTCAAAGTTTGGTTTTTGGGAATCATTAGTTGCAACTTTATGAGGTATTACAATGCCAACTTTATTTTTAACATAACCATCTTTTTTAAATGTTATAGAAGTAGCCTTAGCAAATTCATCCGATGTAAATCTGTTGAATTCATATTGTAGAGGTATTAATGATACATCCTTGTAAACTGAACTTTTAAAATTGATCACCCCTACCTGACCAGAAGGTGAAGATCCCGGAGTAGGAATAAACTCAAGATAATCAGTAATTCCGTCCATGTCAAAATCACCATATTTTTTGGTGTTTGACGTAGCGATACTGTTTTCTTTTGTCGTCTCTTCATTTGCAGGCTGATACTGTTCATAATCTACCAAAATAGGATTTGCAGCCTGGTCGCTAGAATTGTATTCTGTAATTTTATTTGCGAACTGATAGCTTGTTCCGTTATTTGTATACTCAACTGTATATCTCTTAAATAGATTATTGTCGGTTTTGACAATAATTTCTTTTAATAGTTGATTTTGAATAAACTTTATTCCATGTAAATAATTTATTTCTTTTAAAGATCTTTCATTAAAATAATTTAATTCGATCTTGTTAAAATGCGGTTTGTTCGTTAAATCATTGCCTCCCCATTCTATACTTGAAATAACAGATACATTGGTAGAAGCGTTTTGTATATAGTTGTATGAAATATAATTTCCCTGTGTGTCTTTCCATTTTACAAGATTATATTCCAATGGAGTTTTTGAAGCATTTTCACCAATTGTTGTACCTCCATACCACCCCTGTGAACCATCTTCAAATGTTACATGCCAATATTGAGGACCCTGCCAAATTTGACCACTAATTGATCCGACAGATTTAATTTTTACATTAGAATATTTTTCTGTTTCATACTCTGCACCATCCCTTCCGTACTCGCCTGATTTTAAAATTAATCGTTGACCATTAAAACTGTATATATCAGAATAATCAAATTGAAGATTCTTTATTTCTCCATTTATTTCAATTGTTTTGTTAATTCTCGAGATCGCGGTTATTCCTGACAAATTCCACCCATATCCTGCGACACCATTTCCAACGCCGCTGGTATACACCAGATTAACTTGGGGTGCTATGCTTTTTACTCCTGGAGGCAAAGCTACCGGAAAAGTAAATTGAAGTTGACCTGCACCGTTTACATCGATGTTTCCTTTAGTATCATGAAAACTTTTTCCTGACGGAGCCGTCGTGCCTGACGGATTATTCGTGCCCGCTTGAGAATCCGTTGGTCCTCCTCCGGGATTATCTGTTCCGGGACCTATTTTTGCAACAAAAGGATTCGACACTCCAGATGTAGCTCTGAATCCGGGTGCCAATATAACCGTCTGTGGATCTTGAACCGTTCTGGTGGTACTTTCATTCTGATGCAATATAGTTTGAGAATAGCCCAGAACTGACAGTAATGATATAATTATTGAATACAATAATTTCATATTCGTTATTTTATAATTTAAGTGGAAAATTTATTTATCTTTTAGTTATATTTCTACTGAAAACACGACCATCTTTCAATTTAACAGAAAGAATATATACCCCCCAATCATACCCGGTCATGTTTATTTTCAACTGTCTATTAAGATTTGGAAGATTTTGCTGCTGAAATTTCCAATGAACCGTACTGTGCTGATAAAGTGAAACTGTTTCAATCAATGCATCAAGTTCTTCCGTCCAATCAATCGTTAAAACGTCATTTACAGGTACGGGATAAAGCCTAATTTGCTTCCAGAAATCTTTTGTATCTATTTCTTTTTTATCAGGAAATACATCCTGTACAATAATGGTTTCAATTTTCTTTTCTATGGGCAATAAATCTTTAGGTGCTTGTTTTCCGCTAGCATTTGGCCCTCTGTATCTTTGATTGCCAGCCTCATCGTATTTAAAGTAAACTTCAGTTTGTGAATATCCAAAGAAGCTTATGCACAATGACATTAATGAAAGTAACTTTTTTCTCATATTTATGGTTTTTTATCTACTATTATCTTTTCAATTTTTTTTTCCAGATCGGAAATCTTGTTATTTTGCGACTCTATGATTTTATTTTGATCTATTGAGTGGAGCGTTAATTCTTCAATTTTCTCTAAAAGCTTAGCGCTGATTTCTCCTAATTTCACTCCTTTATTTTGAACCTCAAGAGCAGATGGAATATTGGGTAAATGCCCATTTTTTAAGATAAAACTTTCAATTTCTGACAAAGACATAAGTTGGTATTCATTTTTAAAAACATAATCCGGCCAATTCTGTAAATCTACTTTAACTTCTTTCGCATGGATAACTCCATTCACATCAAGTTTATTGGTAGGGTTGCTTACTCCAATCCCAACATTTCCGTTTTCTATAACTGCAAAATTCGAAGTCTTTGCATTAATATCAAAAGTACCATTGTATGTTCCTTTTGGTAAATTGTACAAAGGATCAGTTATAGATACAGTCGTTAAGCTCTGACCAGTATCATCCTGATATGAGCCGTCATTTCTGATCAGATCAGCATTTCCGTAATAATATAACGTTCCACCACGGAGATAGACAATAATATCATTGTTTTGTTGAGCACATAGTACTCTTCCTACAAATGAGATTACTTTTGAGTTTGACACAGGTTCATCAATACCGTATGTAAAATTATCTACACGAAGGCTATTGCCATTTGATCCCCAGCCATTACCGATTCCAGTAACAGATAAAATACCGTGTGCTAACCATCCTCTTGTTTCATGAATGTTAGGTCTAGATACAAAAAAAGTTCTATTTCCACCATCCGGAGTTGTAGATCTGAATACAACAGGGACATATTGACTTTGGGTTCCTACTGTTGTGAAATTTTGAAATGTCTGCGCATTGAATTGCTGGATAATTACTATAATAAGTAATAAACAAAGTTTTTTCATAAAAAATTTTTATAATTTGATTATCTAAAAAATTGTCTACTTTCCAATAGACTCATTCAGTAATTTCATGGATTTTTTCAGTAACATTATTTGCTTGTTCTGTTCGATTAGATATAGAGTTAACTCCTCAATTTTCTCCATAAGTTTAACATTCATCTGTGCTACATTGATTCCGTTTTCAAGTATTTCTGACTCTGAAGGAACATTTGGCAGATAGCCTTTTTCTTTAATATGCTTTTCAACACTTTCCAATGTCTGTAACTTGTAATCATCTTTGAAAACATAATCAGCCCAGACATCTGTTTTGACTTCAACTTCTTTTGCATAAACTTTACCATTGAACCGAGCAGTAGCATTATTAAAGAACTTTGCCCAAACACCATTATGATTATCTTCAAATCCTATATATGAACTTCCGTCATTAGAGTTATTAGGAATAGAAAACAGTATGTTTTGGGATGCACCACTACCGCTGCTTAAAGTTCTAAATACAGTATCCCCGGGTCGTGCGCCTGTAGCCCAACAATCATTGCAAGGTGATCTAGCGATCTGAAAATTTCCTAATGAGTTCGCAATTTCCACATAGGTACCGTCGGCTTTGAAAATTCTAAGACTTGCCTCTGAATTAGAAGGATCGTTTTTACCAATTTTAACGTTCCCTGAAGAATCTTCTAATATAGCTCTCATCCATGATTGTGAAGGATTATGATTGGTTTTCCTAAAATATAAATCCTGATTAAAAAAACTTCCGGCAAATTGCATCCCATAATTATTATTTGGATTGGAATGCCTAACATCTAAAAGATGCCACCAATCTGTTGCTCCGGCAGGAAAATTAGTTGGGGAGCTGGCTTCGTAAAAGCCACTGACTGTAGTAGGTGCTCCTGCATCGTTTCTTACTTGGGTCTGAGCAAAAATTGTAGAACATGCCACCATAGCGGCAAAAAATAAAATTTTCTTCATAGAAATAAACTGATTTAGTGTAATTGCAGCTGATATCAATACCTATTCTTTCTTACAGTAATGAAAAATTCAGCGCTGCAAATTTAACATTTTTTAACAATAATCAATCTCTCATCAACGAGAATTAACATGAAACTTATCATGCTGATTTTAAACAAAAATATCTGTTAAATACGACAATACTTGTCGTACCAAAAAATCATTAGCATTTTATAGGTTATTGATATTTTGCGGTATTCGTCAAACGGCTAATCAGCTAAAATATAATGTCGAAATAATTAAAGCAAAAAACAAAATTCTTTTTATAAGTACAATTTGGATATGCAAACAAAAATTCCAGTATAAGTTAAGCTACATTTTGATAAATTTTGTTTTGATTGTTAAATTCTTCTATTGTTTGGTAGTTCAGAGTACTGTGGCGTCTTTTTTTGTTGTACCAGACTTCGATGTATTCGAAAATTTCCAGCTCCATTTTTTCTTTTGTAATGAGTTTGTTTCCATAAATGAGCTCCGTTTTTAATGATTTGAAAAAACTTTCAGCCACTGCATTATCCCAACAATTACCTCTGCGGCTCATACTTCTTGTAACACCATAAAATTTCAAAGTATTTGCAAATTTTCTGCTTGCATATTGAACGCCTCTGTCGCTATGAAAAATTAATCCTTCCCCTATTTTCCTGATTTTGACAGCCATTTTCCAAGCAGCAAGACTTGTTTCTTCGGTGCTCATCCCGTTGCTTAAACTCCATCCAATAATTTTTCTATCATACAAATCAATCACTGTTGTTAAGTACAAAAATCCTTCTTTGGTCTGAATATAAGTAATATCAGAAACCCAAGCTTGCGCAGGTTTCTCAGCAATGAAATTCCTGTCCAACACATTCTCTACTACCAAATAATTGTGTTTAGAATTTGTAGTTACTTTAAATTTCTTGCTTAGTTTACTTCTCAAACCCAGCTCTTTCATATATTTTGCAACAGTTATTCTGGAGATTTTGTAGCCTAAAGAATTCAATTCAAAAGTAATTCTTGGACTTCCGTAGCGTTGTTTGGATGAGAAATAAATTGAGGTTATCTGCTCTTTTACTTTTTTCTTCAAAAGCAGTTTCTTGCTAAAGGGTCTGCTTTTCCATTTAAAATAGCCACTGGAACTTAGTTTTAAAATCTGGCACATCTTTTCAATCGGGAAAATAGATTCATTATTTTTTATGAATTTATATTTCATCGACCGCTCTTGGAAATACGAAGTATTCGTAAATACCTTAAAAAGAAATAAAACTAATGAACATAAGATGCCGATTGCTTTTTTTAATATATCGCGTTCCAGTTCTGCATCTTTCAGCTTTTTTTCAAGCCAGGGGTTAATTTTAAATTCCCGTTCCCCGGAAAGCTTCCTTCCCCAAACTCTTCGTATTCTTTGCGCCATTTGTAAAGTAATGTGACTGCAATTCCCAGTTCACGTGCAAGTTCTGAGATATTAGTTCGCTCATTGCTCAGTTGAACGGCTTTGGTCTTAAAAGCAGGATCGTAGATTTTTCGCTCTCGTTTCATAGGTTAAAATTAAGGTTTTATGCTTAACTTTTACTGTACGCTAAATTAGTACATCCAAAATCAAGTACGAAAGCAGATTCCAATCCTATTGACTGTGGAGCTAGCTTCCGGTAGGCACGCTCTTCGTAAGCAAATTCAACCGGACAAAACATGCATTGAGTTGTAACCTGAGTCTGGTTGTAATGAAACCCATCAAGATAATCAGTAATTTTGGTAGTTACATTTCCTGAACGTTCAGGAATTGAGGTAAACTTTTTTCTGAGTTTTACACCGTCTGCCCTATAGAGATAATTCATATCATAACTTCCAAAAGCAGATTGTAGGGCTGAAAAATCGACATTTTTGAAGGAAAGGTCCAAATGATTATAACGCATATTAAAAAGACCTTTATCAGGCATAGCGGTGAAAGAGAACTTTCGATTGAAGCTCTTGATAAAATCGGCAAACTTTTCTCAATGACTATTGACCAGATTGTAAACTACGAAGGCGATATCCCAACCGAAGTAACGATTGAGAACAAAGATTTGAACGAACGATTAAAACTAATTGACCAGCTGGAAGAGGAAGATAAAAACGCAATCTACCGCATTATCAATGGAATGCTCACTAAATCTAAATTTAAAGACTTCTTTAATAAAAATGTGGCTGCATTGTAAACAAAAACCCCTCGCATTTTGAGAGGGGTTTGTTTTATATATCATTCTTTCAAGTACCAATTTCCTTTATACTTTTTATAAGGATATCCTTTTTTAACTCTTTCAGCATTTGGTAATTTATGAAATCTAATTAATAAGGCAGGGGAATTAATTTCAAAAGGATTTATAAACACATTATTATCTTCATCAACAGATAATAGAACAAAATCATATTTACGAAAATAAGTTATTAGCTTTTCAATTTTTTCATTGCTAAAATAATCAGGAATTTTTGCTTTTTTTAATGTTGAGTTATTTATTAAAATTATTTTGTTTGTGATTTCATCATATTCAATAAAATAAAGAGGTTTATTGCCTTCTGAATCTCCTATCATATATATTGTTTCTGAACTGTTTTGTTGTCTAATAGCAATAAAAGCCCCTTTGAAAACAGAAAAGTCAGAGCCCTCATATTTGGATATAACAGAATCTATATCTTGTGTTCTTGAATTTTGACAAGAGTAAAAAACAACAAAACTCAAAAAAAATATTATTTTAAAAACTTTACCTCCCATTATTATTTTGTTTTTGTTTTTGAACCGCCTTCTCTAAGATTGCTCTAAAATTATTTCTACTAGAATAATTAGCTCCTTTGATGATAGACCTTTGATCGTCTTTAGAGTCCCATTGAGCTTTATATCCATTACTCTTTGAATTAATTAAGCTGTTGGCTTGTCCAGCCATTTGTAATGTTGAATAATCAAAACCCAACGTATAACCAGAAGCAGCCCATAGATAGTTGCCAAAATTCATATGATTTTGAGCTGTATTATCTCCCTCTGGAATAAATAGCATCGGAGAAGGTTTGGTCAGAGGACTGAAACTTGCGCCCTCTGAAGCAAATTCGGATGGTATTATAGAATAAGAATAATCAAATTTTTGCCCGCCTTTACTTTCTTTATAAAAATTTGACCAATTATCTTTATTATCAGGCTCAAAAGCACCTTGTTGGTTTAGCATACTTTCAATTTGATTTTTGCCTACAAAAACAACTTTATTAATCGTACCACTTCTAATGTCTTTTGTGTCATTTACTGGATCGGAAAATTGATAATTTTGCCTTGCTCCTGTTTTTGAGTTTTCAATTACTAATTTATCCGGTTGATTATTTTTATCTATTCTTACGAACTTTCCGTGTTGATTAAATATAAAATCATCTTTCGGTTCTCGTCCGTCAGGATCAGTAAATCTTAACGGATTATCAAAGGCATAAGAGTAAGGCGACCAGCTCGGCATTTTCTCCGCCAACGGATCCACCACACCCCATCTTCCAATATCCGGCATATAAAATCTCGCTCCATAATCATACATGCCGGTCTCCTGAATTTCTTTTCCGTTGTACTTGTAATTGTAGTCAGTCTATTTTTATCTAGAAACTTCCGAAAGATTGTTTAAATATTTAAATATTTTCTGATAATTAATAAGTCTTTCGTCATTTTGATTTTCAATATTTTCATTTAATTGATAAAAAAACAGATCATTGTCTTTTTTGATTAGTCCAATATATCTATTGCAATCAAAACAATTATTGCATGTATTTAATACTCCTTTTGGCGCAAAATCACTAAATAAATTAACAACGTCTATTTCATTTATTTCAACTTTTTTCACACTACTTATTTTGCCATTGGATACTTCTTTATATTCCCAGGAATCTTCACTTTTTTTCCATCTTTTAAAATTATAATTTAAATCTCCACTCTTATTCTTTATAAAAATAATATCGTAATTATCTTTTGATTTATAAAAATCTTGAACTTCGTTATTTAATAGTAAGTCCTGAAACGTAAAATTAATACTGTTACCTTCAGTAAAAATCAAACATTTATCAATGTCCTCTTTGTACTGAGCTTGGCACATGAAAAAAGATAAGAAAATTGAAAATATTAAAATATACCTGCCAATTTGTTTATTTCTTTTTATAATATTCATATCCTGGTTTAATTACATTAATATTTTTTGAGTTAATTTCGATTTTTCCTGTAAATGGATTTTTATAATAGGTAGTAATATTATCATATGACTTTCTCAATGGAAGTTTTTTACCTGAAGGATCCACTTGAGCTCTGATAATATTTTCAATATGTGAAGCTTCTGATTCCTCTTTTTGACTTACAGTAGAATTATGTTGCATTGATTTTAGAACATAGTCATCAGATATACTGCCTTGATATTTATCTTCTACTAAACCTTTATCAAATCGGATAGCATGCCCTTCCTCATGACCAATTCCAATTATATTTGTTCCTAAATCAACACCACTAACTGTTGTATCATTCAGGTCAAGATAAATATCTGTTCCACCTCCTTTTTGTTGTTCATAATCATCTTTAGGCTTAACTTGCATAGGAATCATCTTTCCTTCAGAATTTTTTTCGTTTAAGTGAATAGTATGAACTTTATCTGAATCTTTTAAAATATTCCAATTCTTGCGAGCTTCCTCTGATTTATTGTTTAATTCTCGTTGTGTTTTTTTGAATTCTCTTCTTAATTCTCTATTTTCCTTTTTTGTCTTATTAGGATCATTTGCATATTCTATTTGCATTCCATCAGGATTAATAAATCTAATAGGATTATTAATCGCATAACCATATGGATTATGATGTCTGTAAATTTCCGCAAGCGGATCAACAACACCCCATCTTCCAATATCCGACATATAAAATCTCGCTCCATAATCATACATGCCCGTCTCTGTCTGTAATTCTTTATTA
>NZ_JBXUGI010000031.1:0-16130 GCF_057180465.1 Chryseobacterium sp. HNCC26DJ238 | reverse complement strand
TCTTTCGAAAACGGATTTTATATAAATGAAATAACTTAAAAATTAAGCTAAAACTTCTTTTACTTTGTTGGCAGCTTCTTCTAAAGTAATTGCAGAGTGTACAGGAAGTCCGGACTCGTCAATTAATTTTTTAGCTTCTACAGCATTGGTTCCCTGTAATCTTACGATCAACGGAACAGGAAGGCTTCCCATAGCGTGGTAAGCATCTACAACACCTTGTGCAACTCTGTCACATCTTACAATACCTCCGAAGATGTTGATCAGGATCGCTTTTACGTTCTGATCTCTTAAGATAATTTCAAAAGCAGTCTGTACCCTTGCAGCATCAGCAGTACCACCAACGTCAAGGAAGTTTGCCGGGTTACCACCAGACAATTTGATGATATCCATAGTCGCCATTGCAAGACCTGCTCCGTTAACCATACAGGCAACGTTTCCATCAAGCTTTACGAAGTTAAGGCCAGCTTCACCAGCTTCAACATCTAAAGGATCTTCTTCTCTTGTATCTCTCAATTCAGCTAAATCTTTGTGACGGAACAGTGAGTTTCCATCCAGGGTTACTTTAGCATCAACAGCAATAATTTTGTTATCCGAAGTTTTTAATACAGGATTGATTTCGAATAAAGAAGCATCAATTCCTACATAAGCATTATATAAAGACGTGATGAATTTTGTAAATTCTTTGAATGCATTTCCTTCAAGACCTAAGTTGAAGGCGATTTTTCTGGCCTGGAAACCCTGAAGACCCAAAGTAGGATCGATCAGTTCGTTGTGGATCAAATGCGGAGTTACTTCAGCAACGTGCTCAATATCCATTCCTCCTTCAGTAGAATATACGATTGTATTTTTACCTTCAGCTCTGTCCAAAAGAATAGAAACATAGAATTCTTTGGTTTCAGATTCTCCCGGATAATATACATCCTCTGCTACCAATACGGAATTTACCAATTTACCTTCAGCAGAAGTCTGAGGGGTAATCAACTGCATTCCGATGATGTTCTGAGCGTTTTCTTTCAGTTTATCCATGTTCGGAGAAAACTTTACACCGCCTCCTTTACCACGGCCACCTGCGTGAATTTGTGCTTTTACTACCCATGCCTGAGCTCCGGTTTCTGCAGTAAGTTTTTCAGCAGCAGCTACAGCTTCGTCAACATTATTCGCTACGAAACCACGTTGTATTGCTACTCCGTACTTTGATAAAATCTCTTTTGATTGATACTCGTGAAGATTCATATTATTTTTATTATTTTATTTTAAAATTTAAAGGTTGACAAATTTACTAAAAAACCACAGATTTAGAAAGTAATTTATCTATCTTTTGAAGGATTGCGATACTCAAATATATCTTTCTGCATCATATCTCAAAAAACAGTTCTATTTATTAATAATTTTCTTTTATGATTTCATATATCAGAAGTATTCTTTATTGTTAAAATGTTTTCTCAATGAATAAATCAAAATTGCATAACAATCATAAATGATAGTATTGCTATTAATTAAAAAATTTTAATATCTTTGCTGTTAGTATTGCTAATTTTTGAATTAAATTTTTATAATGGAATTTCAAATCAAATTTAAGGTAAGTGAAAACTTATACCTCCGGGATCCTGAAAGCAGCGATGTCGGTAAGGCGATTGTCAAAAATTCAATAGAATTAATTAGTGAGACCGGTTTTGAAAATTTTACTTTCAGGAAACTTGCTCATAAAATAAATTCGACAGAGGCCACAGTTTACCGCTACTTTTCGTCAAAATACAAATTACTCACCTATATTCTGAACTGGTATTGGTCGTATCTGGAACTGATTTCGAAATTCCGGCTTTTAGAGATTCAGGATCCATCGCAAAAAGTCGAGAAACTTCTCAGTATCATTACTCATCAGGATAATTATGAGAGTATGCTGGAGGATTATGATTTGTCTAAACTGCATTCTATCGTGATCTCCGAAAGCAGCAAATCTTATCTGGTAAAAGAAGTTGACGAGATCAACAGAGAATTGGTTTTTAATCCTTTAAAAAGTCTTTGTAGTTTTTGCGGTACTGTACTTTCTGAAGCAAAGCCTGATTTTCAGTTTCCCCTGTCATTTGCCAGTACTTTACTTGAGACAGCTCACAATCAGCAGTTTTTCAGCGAACATCTGCCAAAACTTACCGATAATTATATTGATAAGATGGAACACAAAAAATATGTATTGAAATATTTACGTCACATTACCTTTACTTTACTCAAATAAATAATTCTATGGAAAAAACTTCTAAAGAACACGGTTACAACCTTTTTAAATACGTTACAAAAGAGAAAAAAGATGTTACCAATATTTATTTTTATGCCATCCTGAATGGTCTTGTACAGTTGAGTGTACCCCTGGGGATACAGTCGATTGTAAGTTTTGTAATGGGAGCAACGATGGCAACTTCGATCTACATTCTAATTATTTTTGTCGTAATAGGAACCTGGCTTGTAGGATATTTCAGGTTAAAAGTAATGCAGATTATTGAGAAAATTCAGCAGAAAATTTTTGTGGAGTTTTCACTTGCATTTGCAGAAAAACTTCCGAAAGTCAATCTCAGTGAAACAAGAAAATATTATCTTCCGGAATTGGTCAACCGTTTTTTTGATACACAGAATCTGCAGAAAGGGATTTCAAAAATTCTGTTAGAAATCCCAACAGCTATTATTCAGATTATTTTTGGTATTCTTCTGCTCTCATTTTACCATCCCTGGTTTTTGATTTTCGGAGCTTTGGTCATTATCTGTGTTATTATTATTTTCAGATTTACCATGGACAGCGGAATCCAGTCCAGTATCGAAGAAAGTGAGAAAAAATATCAGGTTGCATCATGGCTTGAAGATATTGCAGCATCAGTTAAAACATTCAAAATCAATTCTACAAGTGAAGTGCATCTTTCAGGAGTTGATGAGCGGGTGGTCGGCTATCTTAATTTCAGGACTTCCCATTTTCGGGTTCTGGTCATCCAGTATAAAACAATCATTGCTTTTAAAGTCATCATTACTTTAGCGATGCTCGTTATCGGAACCTATCTTTTGGTTAATCAGAAACTGAACATCGGAGCATTTATAGCCACAGAGATTGTTGTCTTAAGCATCATGACAGCAGTAGAAAAACTCATTGTAAGCCTTGAAAGTTATTATGATGTTATTGCCTCTCTGGCCAAATTGAATAAAGTAACCGATCTGCCGGAGGAGCACAATGGGGAAATTGTTTTAGGTGAATACAAAGAAGGATTAGAGATTGAATTCAAAGAGGTGAACTTCTCTTTCAGTGAACATCAAAACATTTTAAATAATGTTAATTTTAAAATTCCCGAAAATACAATTACTGTTATATCCGGTAAACTGGGGGCAGGGAAATCACTGTTGCTGAATATGATTGCAGGATTCTACCAGCCGACTTCCGGGTCTGTACTTTTTGATAAGATCCCTCTGAAAAATATTAATAAAACTGAGCTTAGAACGCAGATAGGCCTTTACCTGGAAGACATGACGATCATTAAAGGAACGGTACAGGAAAATATCATTCTCGGAAATAAAGACATCAGTCCCGAAAGTATTTTGGAACTCGCTGATGAAATCGGTATCGATAATATTTCGAGCCAGTTCAGCTCAGGATTTGATACAGAAATAAGTGAGACAGATACAGAAGTTTCCTTTAGCTCAAGAAAGAAAATACTGCTTTTGAGATCATTACTGGGGCACAAAAGGCTTCTTGTACTGGAAGATCCTCTCGACGGTATGAATGATGAATTTAAAAATAAAATGATGCTGTACCTCAATAAAATAAAAAGGAATACAACAATCATTATTGTTTCTCAGAATCAAACACTAACGCAGCTTGCTGATCAGCATCTTCATCTGCAGCACGGTACTCTGGAAATTGTTTAATAAAAATTTTTAAAAAATGAAATTGCAGTCGTTCGAAAATATATATCATATCAATGAAAAGTCGAAGGTTAAAAGATGGTTTTTAATCATTTTCCTGGCAGGTTTCGTAGTGCTTTTTTTACCCTGGACACAGAATATCCATGTTAAGGGTAATGTGAGTGCACTCTATCAGGAGCAGAGACCACAGCAGCTGAATTCACCCATCCCCGGAAGAATTATCAAATGGAATGTGAAAAACGGAGATTTTGTAAAAAAAGGAGATACGCTGCTTCAGCTGTCTGAGGTGAAAGATGATTATTTAGATCCTCTTTTGGTACAGAGGACTGAGCAGCAGGTGGATGCGAAGAAAGGAGTCAGAGATTATTATGAAGCGAAAGTCGGTACCGTTAACAGCCAGTTTCAGGCACTGAATACGGCAAGAGACCTGAAACTGAATCAGCTTACTATAAAAATCAGCCAGCTGAACAATAAACTGACCGGTGAAGAAGCAGAACTTTCCGCTGCAGAAAACGAATTGAAACTAAGCGAAGATCAATTTAACAGGCAGAAAAAAATGTATGATGAAGGACTCGTCTCCCTTACCCAGTTCCAGCAGAGGAGTGCATCTTATCAGAATGCAGCCGCAAAAAAAACGTCTGCTGAAAACAAAGTTGCACAGACCCGGCAGGAAATCGTAAATACAGGGATCGAGCAGAATGCCACCATACAGGATTATACCGAAAAACTGAGTAAGATAGAAGGCGAACGTTTTCAGAATATGGGTCAGATTGAAGGAAGTGACGGTGAAATTGCAAAACTCCAGAATCAGGTTACCAACTACCGGGCAAGACAGGGTTTGTACTTTATCATTGCCTCTCAGGACGGGCAGGTGGTGCAGATCAACAAAGCCGGAATAGGTGAAATCTTAAAAGACGGAGAAAGCATTGCCACCATTGTTCCGGACAAAGTAGACTATGCTGTGGAAATCTACATAAAGCCTGTCGATCTTCCTTTAGTGAAAGAAGGTCAGCGGGTGATGTGTATTTTTGACGGATTTCCCGCAATCGTTTTTTCGGGGTGGCCTAATTCAAGCTACGGAACATTTGCAGGAAAAGTAATTGCTGTAGAAAATAATATCAGTGCAAACGGGCTCTTCAAGGCACTGATTGTTCAGGATAAAAATGAAAAGCAGTGGCCGCCGAAAATAAAAATAGGAACCGGCGTACAGGGAATTGCCATTTTAAATGATGTACCGGTCTGGTACGAATTATGGCGAAATATCAACGGTTTCCCACCTGATTATTATGAAGTAAAAACGAATAAAGCGCAGGCAGATGAAAATGCGAAGTAAAATTTTGACTGTTCTCACGATGGTGCTGTTTTCAGATTTTTTTTTCGGACAGGATTCGTTAAAACTTTCTCATCAGGAATTTCTTTCCATCGTAAAACAATATCATCCGCTGGCATTTAAATACCAGCTTCAGAATAAAATTGGCGAAGCTGAAATTACCAGTGCCAGAGGAAATTTTGATCCCATACTTTCAGCAAAAGCAGGAGAGAAAAATATAGACGGAACGCAGTATTATGAGCAAAAAAACATAGCGCTCGATATTCCTACATGGTATGGGATTGATCTTAACGGAAGCTATAACTACCTGAATGGTGAAAAACTTAATAACAGCGATACTAGAGGCGGACTAGCGCAATTTGGAATAACCATTCCTCTGGCAAAAAATCTTCTGTATGATAAAAGAAGAGCAGTACTTGATCAGGCTAAATTTGCCTTGAAAATGACACAGGCAGAGCAGGTCATCCTTACCAATCAGCTTCTTCTGGATGCAGAAAATACTTTTTGGGAATGGGTTAAAAATTTTGAGATTTATGACCTTCAGAAAAAATCGGTTGAGATTAATATGGAGAGACTTAAACTGACAAAAAGAACATACGAATACGGCGAGAGGCCTGCAATAGATACGGTAGAGGCAGCATCGCAGCTTCAGAGTTTTCAGCTGCAGGAAAGAGATGCATATCTTAATTATGTTAAAAGTACTCAGGATCTACAGATGTTTTTATGGAAAAACCAACAGGAGGTCTATCCGCTTACCCAAATGATTTTTCCTTCCACGGAACTTAATGATCATAGTGGATATGCAGGTTTTGATTTTCTCATCCAGGAAGTAAGGGAAAAAAGAATTGATGCAAATGCTTCTATGCAGTATTATTTTCAGAAAGAAAATATCCTGGAAAGTGAAAGAAGACTGAAATGGCAGAGTTTTCTTCCTAAAATAGATTTTACGTACAATTTTTTTAATAAAGAAAATTACAGAGCAGACT
The DNA here is from genome assembly GCF_057180465.1 of Chryseobacterium sp. HNCC26DJ238. NCBI lineage: Bacteria > Pseudomonadati > Bacteroidota > Flavobacteriia > Flavobacteriales > Weeksellaceae > Chryseobacterium > Chryseobacterium sp. HNCC26DJ238. Next base: position 9,914 of record NZ_JBXUGI010000031.1, on the reverse strand, counting down.
ATCTCCCGCTGTTCGATAATAACTTTCAGTATGGGATCAAGCTTGAAATTCCGGTTTTTCTGAGACAGGCAAGGGCTGATTATCAGATTGCAAAAATCAAGATCTTACAAAACCAGCAGGATCTGCAATTGAAAGGCAGGGAAATCAATACCAAGATAGAAACCTATATCAATGAAGTCCTCAATTATCAATCTCAGATTAATTTGGCAGACAGTAACTTAAGCAACTATAAAAAACTCCTAAATGCAGAAGAGATTCGCTATCTTAACGGTGAAAGTTCATTATTCCTTATTAATTCACGGGAAAATAAACTCATTGAAGCGCAGGAGAAAAACTTCGAACTGAAAGCTAAATTTCTCAAGAGCTATAATAAGTTGAAATGGCTGAATGAGAATTTTAAATTTTAGTCAGCAATCTTTTTGTCTGTTGGTTTTGCAGCATGCGAATCAGTTTTTTCGGAATTACCACCATTATCCTGACGTCCTTTACAACCTTTTCGGATAATATCATTTATTCCTCAGATAATTTTTCTGACTGCGAGCCGATAAAAGGAATTTTAGGAGCCAGAAAATAACCGGTCAGGCTCGCAAACAGTATCGGGACGAAATAGGTGAAACCGGTTAAAGTTCCCAGAATGATCGTCGTGCTCATTGGAGTTCTGGTTACACATGCATTAATTCCGGCCATACAGCTTACAATGGCTAAAGTAGTATCTACGGAAGGAAAAATCTGATGAATGATCAATCCTAAAGTAGTTCCCACAAAAAATAAAGGAATAATAAAACCGCCTCTCCAGCCTGAAGTAACCGTAACGGCAATTGCAACTATTTTAAAAATTAAGATGAGGATTAAAAAGTTGAGGGCAAAGTTTCCGTTGATCAGTTCGTTGATTTCGTGGTGTCCAAAATACCTTGTTAGCGGGAAATAGTAAGCGATAATTCCTAAAATAATTCCTCCGGTCAGTGTTTTGATATAGATCGGAAAATTTCTGTATTCAAATATTTTTTTGAAGAACTTAACCACAAAAATAAAAATCCAGCCGGTGAAAGTGGCTAAAACGGCAAATCCGGAAGCATAAGCAAAGTCATAAATTCCCGAGTAATGGTAAGCTTTTAAATCCCATGTCGCTCCGATTCCCAAATGAATGATCAGTGCAAAGACTGCATAACTGAAACAGCTTGCTACCAATGCAGGGATAATCGCTTTGTAATATTCAACAGCGTGCCGGTGATGCAGGATTTCAAGAGAAAAGAGACTTCCGCCAAGCGGTGCGCCAAACAGAGCGGTAAAACCCGAAGCCATTCCGGCAATGCTTAATGAACGCAATTCTTCACCTTTCAGCCTGAAAATTTTCCCCAACCAGGTTCCGGTTGAGCCCGTAACCTGAACGAGTGGTGCTTCAGGACCCAGACTTCCGCCTGATGCCACGCAGAAAAGGGATGATAAAATCATAGAAGGATTGTTCTTGGGATCCAGTTTGCCTTTATTGAACCTGATGTTATTGACGATCAGGTGGATCTCCCCGGGGTCTCCAATGAAATGAATCACCAGGCCTGCCAGCAAGCCACAGATGGCCATGGTAGGGATGACCATCCAACCTTGAAACTGTATTAAAAATTCTGTAAAATGTTCTAAAACAATCCAGTAAAGTCCTGCGATAATACCGCCCACAAGACCGGTTACTGCCCACATGAAAAAAGTCCGGCTGAATACAAACGGGTTAAATCTGATGGGTTGATCTAAAAGATTAAATGTCCGTATTAAGCGTCTTCTTCTTTTGATTTTCATTTTACTTTATTTTAAAATTACGATCATCATTCGTAAGTGTGTTTGTTTTAGATAGAAATTGTTTATTGAACCATTGGGAAGATAAAGCAGAAGGTTGGAAAAGGTAAAATCAAATAGATGTATACAACATTCTGCTTAAAACAAAGCTAAGCTTGCTTATTCTTAACTTCTTAATAAATCTTAATAGATTCATTACATTTAAAAATGATCTCAAATTCTATTCTTCAGAAAATAAAAAATCAGCATCAGCCAGCTCAGAATCATAAACAATCCCCCAAGCGGCGTAATCGGCCCTAAAAATTTCAGATTTACTCCCAGATAATCCTGTAGGCTCAAACCGTAAATACTGAAAGAAAAAAGAATTGTTCCCACAATCATTAACAGTGAAATCCATTTTTGAGATGAGGTGTCAAATTTTAAAATGTAGCCTGCAATCAATAAAAAGAATGCGGCATACATCTGATAGCGTACACCCGTTTCAAAACTTTCCAGTCTTTCAACGGATAATATTTTCTTTAAAGCGTGTGCTCCGAAAGCACCCAAAATAACGGATAACATGCCGTAAGCGGCACCGAAGACTAAAGTAATTGTTTTCATTTTATAATTCTTCTAATTCAAGATTTAAATATTTTTTTGTCCGGTAATCCTGCCAGGTGCCAACGATTTTATTGCCTTTTACGTCAGCTTCTATAGATGCTTTCGGAATCCATTTTTTTAATTCCTCACTGTGGTAATCATTCTCTGTTACCGAAATATGACTGTTTCTTAAACTGCCTGTCCACTCGATCAGTTTTTTATTTTTATCATACCAGTAAAAAGCGGAAAATGAGCCATCTTCATAAATCTGTTTTATCAAAAGTGTGACAGGGTATTTTTGATCAATTTTACCTTTATATAATTTATTTTCAGCCGTGTTCTGTCTCACTGGTTTCTCAGATTCTGATAATAAATTTTTACCGTAAGCATTCAGATATTGCTGAATATCTTTGTACGGCAATGTAATTTCATAACTTCCCAGATCATCCAAAGCCCGCATCGCATGGTTCGAACAGCGTTCTCTCACAATCGTTAATCTGTCTTTCCCGAAAAAAAACTTGGTATAAGCTAATTTTCCGTCTTTTACAGATTCCAAGCATTCTTCATACATACGGATCTGTTCGTTTTCATCATGATCATGATCAGAATGTGATTTTATTTCATTTAAAAACCCCTGAATTTTATCACCGACATTTTTATTGATTATTTTTTCAATCGTACCGGTTGAATCCGGTTTAAAAATATCCTGAATATTGATGTAATTTCCGGTTCGCAAATCAAAATTTTTCCATTCAGAAAAACCTTCAGGATAAGCTCCTGAGGCTTCACCATCTATTGACAGGCTTAAAATATTCTGTGGTGTCTCCAGTTTTTTCCATTCATAGAAATAGACAAAGTTCTGATATGAGTTGGTTGCGGTTGAGGCCAGCTGAAAAGGATTTTTTCCTGATCCCGGAATATATTCAAGTTCACTGACCTGCAAAAATATATTTATTTTATTTTCGATCAAAGGTTTTGAAGGAAATGAAACAACCGGAAAATTATAATTTTCAGATTGAGGTTTCAGATTGCTGACCCTTACATTCTTCTGCTGTGAAAAACAAATAGTTGAGATCAGGATAAAAAGTAAATATTTTTTCATTGTCCGGATTTAAGATACATCAGGATAATACTACCGATCAAAGTCAGAATCCCTGAGACAATAAAAAAGACAGAGAATCTGCGTGACCGCTGAAAGCCCTGATTATTGGTGTTTTTTAAGAATAATCCGAAGGCAATAAAGAGCAATGATCCTGTAATTTGCAGCATTATTGACCTCTTAATCTGTTAAACTCGTTGATGACTTCATGATGTGTAACGGTCTTATCTTTAAAATACGTTACAAAATGCTGTTTTTCCTCTTCTGTAGCACCCATTTGGTTTAAAATATTAAGCAAATGCATTTTCATATGTCCTTTCTGAATTCCTGTAGTCACCAGGGACCTTAGAGCCCCGAAATTCTGAGCCAAACCTGAAACAGCCAGGATGCTCATCAATTCCTGTGCAGAAGGTTTACCTAATAATGCCAGAGAAAACTTTACCAGAGGATGAAGGTTCGTTAAGCCTCCGACTACACCTACGGATATGGGAAGATCAATCCAGAATCTGAAAATTCCGTTATCAATTGTGCAGTGTGTCAATGAAGAATATTTTCCGTCTTTTGCTGCGTACGCATGCGCGCAGGCTTCGGTTGCTCTGAAATCGTTTCCGGTTGCAATAACCACAGCATCAACGCCATTCATTATTCCTTTATTGTGCGTTGTCGCACGGAAGGGTTCAATTTCAGCAATCGTTACCGCCTGTTTAAATTTTCTGGCAAATTCTTCATTAGAAATTCCGCTGTCATCTTTCAAATCGTCAATTTTACAGGAAACTTCGGCTCTCACAATACAGTCAGGAGTGAAATTGGAAAGGATATTCATCACCACCTGCAGGGAATCTTTTTCTTCCTGCGTAAAATCTTCATCAAGCGAAATCTGTTCCCTTAAAGTTTTACCGAATTGTTCAAGACAGGAATTGATAAAATTCGCACCCATGGAATCTACAGTGTCAAAGCTTGCTTTCAACTGATAGTAGTTCGGCATTTCAGCAGTTTTGTCAACCAGCTTTATTTCTAAAATTCCGCCGCCGCGATTTCGCATGTTGGCAGTGATGCTTTCGGTAGCTTCAAAAAGTTTTTTCTTTAATTTAAAATTAAAGAAATGCTGAAGTTTATGAGATTCTACATTGATGATAAAGTGAGTGTGACCTAATTTTGTCGTATTGATAATCGTTGTTTTGAAGCCTCCTTTATCAATCCAGAATTTTGCAGCTTTTGATGCCGCAGCAACCACTGAACTTTCTTCAACAGCCATAGGTAAAGCCAACAGTTTTCCGTCGATCAGAAAATTAGGGGCAATTCCGTAGGGCATATAAAAATTGGAAATTGTATTTTCAGAAAACTCATCATGAAGTTTCTGAAGATCAGCATTTTCATTCCAGTATTGATTAAGTATATTCTGATAATCTGAGTTTCCTTCGAGATATTCATTGACAAGCCAGTCAATTTTTCCCTGTTTGGTCAGTTTAGAAAAACCTTCCACCGGTTGATGATTCATATAAGTAAGTTATTTTTTAATAAAAGAAGGCATTACCATCCGTTTAAGACTTCACGCATAAATTAATAATGGTAAATATAGTAAATTTGTTTATGCCTGTTGTTGATAAGTTCATTGAAAAAAGAGTGATATATCTCAATATTGGATTTACTTTTGAATAGTAAAAATGATCTTAACCATAAAAGTCTGAAAGTTTTTAAACATTTAACTTTATCCTGATCTGACTGATGTGTTTGAAGAATGATAATAAATTTTTTAAAATATGAATTTTGACCGTCTGAAAGAAAAATTAGAAATCCTCGCTGATGCTGCGAAATACGATGTGTCATGTTCATCAAGCGGAGGATCGAGGAAGAATAAAAAAGGTGCTCTGGGAGACAATTCTGCGAGCGGAATCTGTCATACCTATACAGAAGACGGGCGATGTGTCTCTCTTCTCAAAGTTCTTTTGACCAATCACTGTATTTACGATTGTGCGTACTGTGTATCACGAAGTTCAAATGACATTAAAAGAGCTGCTTTTACGGTGGAAGAAGTCGTAGATTTAACGATTAATTTTTACCGGAGAAATTATATTGAAGGTTTATTTTTAAGCTCCGGTATTTTTAAAAATGCCGATACAACGATGGAGCGTCTGGTGCGTGTTGCAAAAAAGCTTCGTCTGGAAGAAAATTTTAATGGCTATATTCATTTAAAATCTATTCCGGGGGCGAGTGATCTTCTGATGCAGGAAGCTGCGTTATATGCAGACCGTTTATCGATCAACATTGAGATTCCAACAGAAAGCGGGTTAAAATTATTGGCTCCTGAAAAAAACAGGGAAGATATGCTGAATCCGATGAAATATATTCAAAGCGGAATCACGCAATATAAAGAAGAAAAGAAGATTTTCAGAAAAGTTCCGAAGTTTGCCCCGGCAGGTCAGTCTACGCAGATGATTGTAGGAGCAACTAATGAAAATGATTTACAGATCATCAAAGTTGCTGATCACTTTTATAAAAATTACAACCTTAAAAGAGTGTATTACTCAGGTTATGTTCCGGTACTTGAAGATAACAGGTTGCCGGCACTGACAACAGAAGTGCCTATGCTTCGGGAAAACCGTTTGTATCAGTCAGATTGGCTGATGCGTTTTTATGGATTCAAGGCAGACGAAATTTTAGATCCCCATATGCCGTTTCTTGATCTGGAAGTAGATCCGAAACTGAGTTGGGCCCTAAGACATCTTGATCAGTTTCCTGTCAATCTTCAGACAGCAGACTATCAGGTTATTCTCAGGATTCCGGGAATAGGCGTGAAGACCGCAAAAAAAATAGTTTCTGCCAGGAGATTTCAGGTTTTGACGATTGATCATTTAAAGAAGTTGGGTGCAGCGGTTAACAGGGCTAAATATTTTATTGATTTTAATGCGGGAAATGTTTTTCTCAGACATCTGACGGATATCAATCTCAGAAAACTTCTCATTGGGGGAAGTACTTCAAAGTTTCAGAATCAGTTTTCACAGCAATTAACTTTGTTTTGATAAAGTAATCTTAAACGTCCATATTTCCTAGAATTTAGACATTTTTTACTTTATAAAAACAGATCAATATAAATTTGAGTATTACAAAAAAATAAGCAGATTATATTTCGGGTCAGATTGAATCCCGTGATTTCCAGAATTAAGGTCATTTAGTTACGGATGCTTTACGTCTTCATCAGCATAAGATCATTCAGTATTCCAAAATTATCTGATTGAAGATCTCAATGAAATTATAATGAATTTGCAACTATTACATTATCAAATTAATAAACTGTTACATTATCCCATTGATAAACTGTTACATTATCACATTAAAACTTGAACATTATCCCATTGATAAATTTTTACACTAATGATAGTCACCATACTTTATGACGGAAGTTTTGACGGACTTTTTACGGCTATATTTGAAGTTTTTGAATATAAGTATGCCGATGTTGAAATTGTAAGTAGGGAAAGGTTTCACCAGGAAAATATTTTTGCTGAAATTCATGAAGTAATCACCCAACAGGATAAATCAGAAAGAGTTCTGAATAAATTAGAAGACAACATCGGTAAATCAGGCGTTCATGAACTGGTAAAAGTTTTTTTATCCGAAGAATCTGATTTGGAACAGATCATTCTCTCAGCAGTAAGGCAGTCAATCCGGTATCCCAAAGAAAATATTCTTCAGAATTATGCTGATCAGGATATTTTAAGAATTGCGAAAATTTCAAAATCGATCAGCCGAGAGAGACATCGGATGACCGCTTTTGTAAGGTTTGAGAAAATGCAGGATGAGGTGTTCTTCGCTAAAATCGATCCGGATTTCAATGTGTTGCCGCTGATCCGAAAACATTTTAAAGACCGCTATCAGGATCAGAAATGGATGATCTATGATCTCAAAAGAAATTACGGAATCCTGTATGATCTTCAAACGTGTGATTTTTTCTATCCCGAAGAAAAAATTGACCTCAACAGATATCAGCAGAAATTTCATGATGAAGAGAAAAATTACCAGACGCTCTGGCAAAGGTATTTTACCAAGACCAATATTGTGGAAAGGAAAAATCTGAAACTTCATATTCAGCACGTTCCTAAAAGGTACTGGAAGTATCTGACTGAAAAACATTAAGTTTACTGTAAGCATCAGAAATTTAAATAAAATCTCAACACTGCCTGTTTGATGATTAAGAAAGAAATTTTTTTAATGATAAAATCTCAGGATGAAAATATAAAATCTGCAGTTTTCGAGATCAAAAATGTAATGCTTTCTGAATTCTGCTGATCAAAACTTATTATAGAGATACTGCCGTTATCTGAACTTGTTTTTGTAGATTTGTGTTTGAAATTTTTAAATAAATGAAAGAGAGTGCTGTGAAAAAAATTGCAGTTCTTACCTCGGGAGGTGACTCTCCGGGGATGAACGCAGCATTAAGGGCAGTGGTAAGAACTGCAAATTATTACGATATCGAATGTTACGGGGTGAGAGAAGGCTACAATGGTCTTATTAATAATGATTTCCTGAAAATGGGTCCCCGTTCTGTAAAAAATATAATCAATCAGGGTGGAACGATTCTAAAATCTGCCAGATCCAAAGAATTCAGAACTAAAGAAGGCCGTCAGAAAGCCTATGACAATTGTGTAAAATACGGAATTGACGGTTTGGTCTGTATCGGTGGTGACGGAACGTTTACCGGAGCAAAGATTTTCAATGAAGAATTTGGAATCCGTGTCATCGGTGTTCCCGGAACTATTGATAACGATATATTCGGGACGGATAACACAATTGGTTTCGATACAGCTCTGAATACAGCTATGGATGCTATTGACAAAATCCGAGATACGGCAACTTCGCACAACAGGGTTTTCTTTGTTGAAGTAATGGGCCGTGATGCTGGGTTTATTGCATTAAACAGCGGATTGGCAACCGGTGCTCTTGATATTCTGATTCCTGAAAAGAAGGACAGCATGGATGAATTGTTTACCAACTTCAGAAACGCTGAAAAAACAGGGAAGGCTTCCAGTATCGTTGTGGTAGCTGAAGGTGAAAAGCTGGCAAACATCTACGAGCTGGCGGAGCAGACCAAAAAAGAATTTCCTGAATACGATATCCGCGTGGCCATTTTAGGTCATATTCAGAGAGGAGGTTCACCAAGCTGTGCCGACAGGGTTCTTGCGAGCAGGCTTGGGTTTGGTGCAGTTACCGGACTGATGATAGGAGAAAACAATGTGATGGCAGGAATGCGGTCCAATGAAATTGTTTACACTCCGATCGAAGATGCCATTAAAAAACATAACGAGATCAATAAAGACCTTTTACTGATTTCAGAAATTTTAGCAATCTAATATTTTATATAATTTAATAAATCAAAACAATTATGTCAACAATTAAAGTAGGTATTAACGGGTTTGGTAGAATCGGTCGTCTTGTTTTCAGAGCTATGACTGAAAGAGACAACATTGAGGTTGTAGGGATCAATGACCTTATCAATGCAGAATACATGGCTTACATGTTAAAATACGATTCTGTACATGGAGTTTTCCCGGGAGAAGTTTCTGTTGAAGGAAATGATCTTGTGGTAAACGGTAAAAAAATCAGAGTTACTGCTGAAAGAGACCCGAATAACCTAAAGTGGAACGAAATCGGTGCTGAATATATCGTAGAATCTACAGGTTTGTTTTTAGATAAAGAAAGTGCTGCTGCGCATATCAATGCCGGAGCAAAAAAAGTGATTCTATCTGCTCCTTCTAAAGATGACACTCCAATGTTTGTAATGGGGGTTAATCACACTGATCTTACAGATGATATCAAAATTTTATCAAACGCATCTTGTACGACCAACTGTCTTGCTCCTTTAGCTAAAGTAATTCACGATAACTTCGGAATTGTAGAAGGTCTGATGACGACTGTACACGCTACAACTGCGACCCAAAAAACGGTTGACGGTCCTTCAGCAAAAGACTGGAGAGGTGGTAGAGCTGCATTAAACAATATTATACCTTCTTCTACAGGTGCTGCGAAAGCAGTAGGAAAAGTAATTCCTTCATTAAACGGAAAATTAACAGGGATGTCTTTCAGAGTACCGACTGTTGATGTTTCTGTCGTTGACCTTACGGTAAGACTGGAAAAAGCAACTTCTTACGATGAGATCTGTGCTGCAATCAAAGCTGCATCAGAGGGTGAATTGAAAGGTATTTTAGGATATACTGAAGATGCGGTGGTTTCTCAGGATTTCGTTGGTGATAAAAGAACTTCAATCTTCGATAAAGATGCCGGTATTATGCTTTCTCCTAACTTTGTTAAACTGGTTTCGTGGTATGATAACGAAATGGGATATTCAAACAAGTTAGTTGATATGCTGATCCACGCTTCTTCTTTATCTAAATAATAAGCACTCAGCTCTATATAATAAAACCTTCCAAAGCTGGAAGGTTTTTTTGTTATAGGG
>NZ_JBXUGI010000030.1:0-16816 GCF_057180465.1 Chryseobacterium sp. HNCC26DJ238 | reverse complement strand
TTATTTATACCAGTAAAATAAGGGTCGAATTCTGTTAAAAGTAATTTTTTAAAAGCAAATCACCCTTTAAATACATTATTTAACAGCAGTCACTGCTTTTTCGGATTCCATCAGGTGATGCTCAAGAGTTGGAAGCGTTTTGCCTGCAAAAGCTTTCAGAGAAGCATCAGATCCTCCTGAAGCCTGCTTTTTAAATTCTGCGATATCTTTTTTGTGATCTGTAACCATCATCATGGCATACATACGGTCAAAATCAGCACCTTTTTTTGCTTTTAAGTCATCATGCATCTTCTGCTGATCAGCATCTAAAGCAGTTGGCAAAGTATAATTAACTGACATTGCCCATTTTTTAAGTTCTTCATTAGCCATTCCGTGATCTTTCGCCATCATTGTTCCCAATGATTTTATAGTTGCATTGGTTCCATTGCTCGCTGCAAGCTGACCCATCATTACTTCCATCATGCCTCCTTTTGCTGCAGCATCAGCAAATTTCTTGTCCTGATCGCTCAGGTTCGCCGTTGCTGCGGCTGGTGCTGCCACTGAAGCAGAATCATTCATTGTCATCGGAGAGTCTGCAGGAGCAGCCATACTTGTCGTGTCTGCTGAGTTATCAGCTGCAGTCGTTTCTTTTTTGTTACATGCTACCATAGCAGCTACTGCCAACAGTGTTAGAATTGAATTTTTCATAATATATAATTTGATTTGATTTAAGGAGTTTTAACTGTTACTCCGTCGAAGTTGTAACAATTTGTCTGCCAAAAATTCAGCTAACCAAGTATTTACAGCTTTTTTTTCTTTTTAATGAATCTCAGATGGTTCTTAACCTATTTCAAGAAAGATATCTGCCTCCATCATCAGTATCTGAAAGTCTCTTTAAACTTCTGTTGAGACTTCGTACAGAAACACCCAGATAAGCAGCCATATTTTCTTTTGACACTTTTAATTCCTGCTTTGAAAGCAGTTCGAGCAACCTTCTGAGGCTTTCCTCAATGGTGTACAGCTGCTGATAGGAAGCACGAATGGAGGTATGCTCGATACGCTCAGCAAAAACATTGAGCAGAAAACCGTTAAAATCAATATCTTCCTTTAGAAGCTTCCTGAAATAAGGGATGGATATAGAATATACTTTTACTTCTGTAATCGCTTCGATCGTGCACAGCCCACTGATATTTCGGATGGCCTCCAGTTCTCCGATGATTTCTCCTGTTCCGAGGAACTCAAGTATGTATTCTTTATCATTCTTTTCTATACGGCTGCATTTGACAATACCTTCTGTCAAAAGCATAATCCTGCTGACCTCTTCATGCTGAGACAGAAGGATCTCTCCCCGGTCATACGATTTTACAATAATATTTTCCCTCCGTTCCTGCTGTCCGTAAAGATCGCTGACATAGGCAAGAAATAACTGATTGGTTCTTAACATTCTTCTCTGGGACAAATGTCCTTTTTATTGTTTTCTGTATTTAAGAATTTTGCATCTCATAAAATACAAAGATATAAACATTACATTTTTAAAATGAAAACATTAATAAAGATCAGTACATGGGATCGTAAGGAACAGTACCTTTTTTTCTCTCAGTTTGAAGAGCCTTTTTTTGGAATTACCGTAAGTATTGACTGTACGAAAGCTTATGCTGCTGCAAAAGAAAAAAATCAGTCCTTTTTTCTCTACTATTTATACAGAGCAATAAAAGCAGTCAATTCCGTTGAAAATTTCAGATACCGTATCATTGACGGCACCCCATATCTTTATGATATTATACATGCCTCAGCAACGGTCGGACGTCCCGATAATACTTTCGGTTTTTCATATATTGATTATTACCCTGATGAATCTGTTTTCAGAAAAACAGCTACAACTGAAATTGAGAGAGTGAGATTGTCCACTAATCTGCTTCCGGCAAAAGCAGGGGATAACGTTATTCATTTTTCGGCAGTTCCATGGCTTAATTTTACCTCGGTTTCCCATGCAAGAAGATTTTCATCTGATGACAGCTGCCCCAAAATTTCCTTTGCAAAAATGGTGGATGTTGAAGGGATCAAAACTATGAATATTTCTATACACGGCCACCATGCATTAATGGATGGCTATCACGTTGGGCTCTTTACCGAAAAGTTCCAGATGTTGATGAATGAAGAGTAACTCTGATATGTCACTTTACTCTGCTGTCACTGTTTTCTGAATTTTTGGCTTTAAAAATCTGCTGACCGTTAAAAACAATGACCGCCAGGAAAATCAGAGCGTAAGCGGCTACCTGTACAATTCCCAAAGTCTCATGATAAACAGCTCCAGCCAGTATAAATGCAATGATGGGATTGATATTTAAAATCATTCCGACCCTGGAAGAAGCAATTCCTGTAAGCGCATATAAATTTAAAAGCAGCGGCACTATGGTATAGAATACGGCAATGACTTCTACATAGAAATAAAATATAAAGTCCGTTGGAACGGGACCTGAAAATGACGGAAAAAACGGAAGTAATATGAACGCTGATAACAGTATGTGAAAATTGAGAACCAGAAATTTATCCAATCGGGAATTCCTGTTTTGACTGATCAGATAGGCAGCATATGTAAAGCCAATCAGACTGCTGTAAAACATATCAATCATATTGGTGTACGATAATAAAATACATCCTATGCAGCTCAGGAAAACAGACAGCCACTGAAGCTTTGAAAGCCGGTCACGCAGAATGAAATAAGCAAGTATGGTTGTAATAATTGGACAGACCAGATAAGCAACAGAGGTTGCCCTTACACTGATATGATTCATTACATAAATAAAAGAAAACCAGTTAGCCGTCAGCAATACACTGCTTCCTGCATTCAGGATAATCATCTGCCACTGCTTTTTTCCCGGTAAAGATCTTATATAATGTATATTATCCATTATTTTTTTTCTTTTAAAAACAGCTGAAAATAACGTCATGATCAACGCACAGCTGAAAACCCTGTAAAAGAGGATATCTAGAGATGCATATCCATGCAGTGGCTTTAGTACCAGACTGAATGTACCCCAGATCGAAAATGCAAGGACTGCCGCTAAATAATATTTAAGATGATTCAATTGTAAAGCCGGTTTTGAGTTAGAAAAAACAGTATTGCAAAGGTAAAAATTAAAGTGCGGGCCTCCTACTGATAAACATCAGATAATTAGTCAATAAAAAATGATTAGAAATTCTCTTGGTATCAGATTTGTAAGTCCATAACGGTCATCTGTACCGTACTTTCTCTGATTATTCTTTTTGAGTTTCGTGGTACACCTGTTAACTACAACATCACACAATCCAATTACAAATGAAAATACTTCTTACGGGCGCAACAGGATATATCGGAAAAAGGCTTTTAATTCAGCTTCTGAGCAGCGGTCACGAGGTTTTGTGTTCGGTACGTGATCAAAAACGTTTTGACCGATCGCTGTACCAAAATTACGAGAAACAGTTAAGTATCGTCGAACATGATTACAACGATACTTCTACGCTCTCCCCGTTAGATCCGGATGTTGATATTGCTTTCTATCTTATTCATTCCATGTCTGCGAATGCAGATTTCAGCAAAGCGGAAAAAATCTCTGCCAAAAATTTTGCAGACACTGTCGAAAAAACAAATTGTAAGCAGGTGATCTATCTTACAGGGATTGTGAATGACGAACAACTGTCAAAACATCTCCAGTCGAGAAAGGATGTGGAAGATGAGCTCCGTTCAGATTCTTATGCCCTGACGGTATTGCGTGCAGGAATCATCATCGGGTCAGGTTCTGCATCTTTTGAGATTATCAGGGACCTGGTGGAAAAGCTTCCGGTGATGGTTGCTCCCAAATGGCTTAAAACTTTATGTCAGCCTATAGCCATAAGAAACGTCATCGAATTTCTCATGGGAGCAATGGATAAGCCATTTACCTTTAATAAACATTATGACATTGCAGGTCCTGATGTACTTTCCTATAAGCAGATGCTTCTTATATTTGCTGAAGAAAGAAAACTGAAGAGAACCATTATCTCAGTCCCTGTCCTAAGCCCTAAAATTTCTTCATACTGGCTGTATTTTATTACATCAACATCCTATGTACTGGCTAAAAACCTTGTGGAAAGTATGAAAGTCAATGTTGTGGCAGAAAAAAATGACCTCGCAGAAAAACTGAATATTAATCTGCTTCCTTACCGGGAGAGCCTCAGGCTGAGTTTTGATAAAATTGAACAGAATGACGTCCTTTCAACATGGTATGATTCTTTTGGAAATTCTAAATATTCAAAAGATGTATGGAATTTTCTTGAGGTACCTACCATGGGAGTTTTTAAAGATAAAAAGACCAGAACTGTAAAAAATGAAGAAAAAACCCTTGATAAAATATTCGGTATAGGTGGAAAAAACGGATGGTATCATGCCAATTACCTATGGAGTTTAAGAGGAAGTATCGATAAACTTTTCGGAGGAGTCGGATTGAAGAGAGGCCGTAAAAATTCAAAATCAATCAATGCGGGAGACAGTGTGGATTTCTGGAGGGTCCTCTATGCCAGCAGGGAAGAAAAGCGCCTGCTTCTTTTTGCAGAGATGAAGGTTCCCGGGGAAGCCTGGCTGGATTTCAGAATTGTTGACGGGAAGCTAATCCAGGAAGCTACTTTCCGGCCGGTTGGAATTCTGGGAAGACTGTATTGGTATGCAGTACTGCCGTTTCACGGTTATATTTTTAACGGAATGATCAGGAAACTGAGTGATGACAAACAGTGATCTGATTATTTTGAACCTTAATATAGTGAGTTTCATTAATAAGATTGTAAAATCCTGAAACACAATACTCCACCCCAAGACGTGAAAAATTATTTCTTTGCTGCAGTATGATGTCAAGTGGTTTTAAAATAATTTTCTGATCATCTTTATTTCAGATAATCAATCAGCAGATCATCATTCAAGTAAATATGTTCAAATGTAACACAAGCAGTTATATAAAGATTTGACAGGTGTTTACTCTGTGATTAGAGATTATGAAGCAGGTTTTTCTAATTGGTTATGTTGTTTATCCAGTTCAAGTTTAAAACATCCTAAAACAAATTCACTGTAATAAAGCTGCGCTTTCAGGGACATGGTTCTTGAATGCAGATCAAGCTTTTCGGTGAGTATAATTTTCCCCTGATATGTTATTGAAAAATAAGCAAATAATTTATTTCTGGATTGAGGAAGAGGATTTGCATATCCGGTAACTGCGATGGACCAGTCACTTTTAAACAGGTCTGCAACATTCAATGCCATTGCTTCTGCAATTTCAGGTGAAACCCCGTCAGATTCTGATGCTTCATCCTTTTCAATATTCAGAATATCAATTTTTTCAGCTACTGTAAAAGCAGTAATTCCTCCTTTAAAAAACTGAGACGCATCATTCATTTGTGAAAATGAAAACTGCAAGAATCCTGCAGTCACGCTTTCTGCTATGGAAATTGTCTGGTTAACTGCCAATAGTTCTGATCCTATATATTCCAACAGGTTTTGTAATTCAACGATAAAGTTGATGAACGATTTAGCAGAAAGCTGTTCAATCGTCAGGTCGATCTTTGTAGGTTTTAAAATCATTTTTTAAACTGCTTATATCTAACAATTTCTGTATGATGAAATAGATAATGCATCAATTTCAATACTTAAAATTTTTATGGAACTGGTATTATTAAGGGTATTCTGTAACCATTGACCTGGAGATTATCAGGAGGTTTTTTATACAGTAAGCGATAATCTAAAATCAAGCCAATACCCTGCTGTTCAGTTTTTTTTGTATTAATTTATGTGCAAAATAAAAATGATTTCAAAAATTCCGGAATATTTGATGTTTGAATGTCTTTCGTTAAAAGTACTAGGGAAAAATGCAGGCCTCAACATGCTTTTTCCTGAATGATATCAAAAGTAAAATTGGGGAAGTTTTTGACATTGAAACTGTAGTTCAGACTTTTCCTTGAAAGATAATCTTTTGTTGTAGCAATTAAGGTATTAATCAGCCACATACTTAATTTTGTTCGTTGGGGATTATATGAGTGTATTGAATTCCATGCATTACAGAATGTTTCTGAAATGATTTCCTCTGCAAATTCCTGAGAACGCACAGCCTGTAATGTTAATCCGTAAAGCATACGCGAATACTGACCATAAAGCTGGTCAAAAGCGGATTTGTTTTTCTGTTGCAGTAAAAGGTACAGTTCCTGGTCCGTACACTTTTTAGGGTTCCTTCTATACATAAGGCATTTTTTTGATCGTTAAAGTATTACCTCTTCATGGTACTAATCAAGAATTAAAAGTGGATGTACTTAACGATTTAAAGATTATAATGCCTTAACAACTGTCCTTACCCTTGTTTACAATATTTGTATCTTCTATCCTGTTTTTAAAAAAAATCTTAGATAAATAATTTCTTATCAAATTGTATGCTAAACATATGTACATGTAACTATTTTAAGAAAAATAATAAATAAAAAAAATTAGGATTATCCATTTAAGTCCTCTTTTCCAGAATTAATTAATTTTTTAAAAAAACTTAACCATTAATAACAATAATCGATTATTTAATGATTTTAACTATAACAATCTTATTATCAGTAACAAATTCAAAATATAAATGTAAAAATATGTAAATATTTACATCATAATAAGTAGTTTAAGAGATTAATATGGTATTATTTTATTTTTAATTAGTATTTTTGTGTGAAATATAAATATTGATTAATAATTATTAATCATATTACATTATATCTATCTTTTTATTAATTAAAATCTGACATCATAAAAAAAAATTATCCTCTCACTGCTATGAAAGTCTCAAATTGTAAGTTCGTAAAAGTTATGGCGTACGGTACATTATTGATCATCACTTCAATATTTTTAAGCATGTTTATTTTTCATGAGACAATCTATGAGATTCCCCTTCTCATTTTAAACCTGGGATTCATTTATTATTTTGTAAGATTGAAATCAGTTATTATCGAATTATCAGGAGGATGTATTTCAATAAGAAAATACCATCCGTTAACCTTTAAAAGTTTTATACATCCACTTATCGAACTTCCGCAATCATGCATTCAGAATTACAGCATTAAAAACAGGTTTGGTTTTGGAGGATTGATGATCAAGGTAAAATCAAAAAGAGGAAAAAAATTCATACTTCAAATCTCGTTGATAGGCTTTGGTGCTTCACAGAAAAAAAAGCTAAAAACATGTTTTCAATCTGTAGATTTCAATAATCATGAAGATAACCATATTATGGTAGTTGCATGATTTGACTGCTTCCAATTGAAATTAATTTAAATCTTAAAATTATTATTTAAATTAATTTTTTCCGGATTATTTTTTTTAAAAAATTTTAAAAGAGACCTGTACACATACAAAATCTTAAAATATTTTTACCAACAGCAAAAATGTAATCTTCATCACCCGGAAATTTCCAGTCCAAATTATGTCTTTTTAAAATAGGTGAAATTTATTCATATTTAAAAAGTCTGCCGTTTTACAGCTGCAATAATGTATCAATGTCATCCTGTTTTTCTGAAAACTTTTCTGATCAATTATCCTGTTGATTAATACAGTACAGCTTTGAATATCATTTAATGCTGACTCTCTTCCAAGTCTGAACAGGTGCAATTCATTTCTCAACAGTCAATAATTCGATTTAAACTGAAATTACTTCATACGCTTTCTTTCCTCTTCTCCGAAAGAGGAATAATTATTTTAGAAACCTGCTTATATTTCTTTACTGATTTATTCTGTTTTTAGGCAGTACCACCGTTATATAGACAATATTCTGATTTTATTCCATTCACTTCGGATCAATTTTATAACGTACAGACAGTGCAGGATAATTTTTTAATTCAACTGTCTTAGATTGCGGTTAGAAAAGAAAATAACTAAGGAGATTATCTTTTCTAATAAACTTATACTTCTTCATTATGAAAAAATACGTTTTATTTCTTTTTGTTTTTCTACTGTCTATTTCAGTTTCCGCACAGTACAGAGCATGGACTTCCTCAAAAGAACCATTAAAGGAAATTAAAGATCTGAAAAAACAGATCAGAAAACCGGAATTCAGAAAAGTTGATTATCTGGTGACTGATTTTGGTGCTGTAGGTGACGGAAAAACAAAAAACACTGAAGCCTTTAAAAAAGCAATCGAAAAATGCAACGCTGATGGCGGAGGAAGAGTTGTTGTTCCCAACGGAATATTTCTTACGGGTGCTGTATATCTGAAAAGTAATGTCAACCTTCATTTAAGTGATGGCTCTACCCTATTGTTCAGCCAGGACAGCAATGATTACCCTATCGTTTTAACCCGATGGGAAGGGATGGAATGTATGAATTATTCATCCCTGATTTATGCTTATGAAGAGGAAAATATAGCAATTACCGGAAAAGGAACTCTGGATGGAAATGCAGATTTAGACCACTGGTGGTTTTGGTGTGGGGCAACGAAATATGGTTACAACACATCCCGTCCCGGAAGACAGAATCCTGCCCGTGCAAAACTTCATGAATATATGGCTGAGAGAAAACCGGCAAGAGAAAGAATTTTCGGTGACGGTTATTATCTGAGACCGAATTTTGTTCAGCCTTACAAATCAAAAAACTTTTACATGGCGGATGTTTTGGTTAAAAATTCCCCGATGTGGAATTTGAATCCTGTCCTTTGTGAAAATGTATTAATTGAAAGAGTAAAAGTCATCAGCCATGGACCCAACAACGATGGTTTCGATCCGGAAGCCTGTAAAAATGTCTGGATTAAAGATTCTTACTTTGACACTGGAGATGACTGTATCGCTATAAAATCAGGAAGAGATGAAGATGGAAGAGACATCGGAAGACCTGCTGAAAACCACATCATTGAAAACTGCGAAATGAAAGACGGACACGGAGGAGTTGTCATCGGAAGCGAAATAGCAGGGGGAGCAAAAAATATTTATGCCATCGGAAACGTGATGGACAGCAGGAATCTTGACCGTGCTTTACGAATTAAAACCAGCTCAAGCCGTGGTGGAATCATTGAAAATGTATTCTTCTACAATACAAAAGTGGGTGCTTACAAAGAAGCTGCCGTACGTTTTAATATGCACTATGAAAAACCGGGAAATCACATCCCGACCATCAGAAACATCTGGGTTGAAAACTTAACCGTAGACAAAGGGGGTAAGTATGCTGTTTTTTCTGACGCTTATGAATCTTCACCCATAACCGATTTTACAATGATCAATGCTAAAATGACGGGTGTTCAGATCCCTTATAAAGTGGACTACCTGAAAAATGTAACTTTAAAAAATGTAACGGTTAACGGAAAACCATTAACCGAGTTAAAACCGTAGAATGCGAAGAAAAACCATTTTCGCCGGACTTATTGCTTTGTCGGCATTCTCACATTCATTTTCCCAGTCAAACCATTGGCAGAACAACGAGCGTGAGCTGCATTATAAAGAAGACAGAGGCGATTTTTTACTGGTTAACGGAAAATACCGCTTCAACCGTGCACTGTATGGCGACAACCGTGCTTCAAGAGTCGAGGCAGGAGATTTACCTGAATTTGCACTCTATCTTCCGGGAATGGGCGGAAATCTTCAGTTTGTGATCCAGAAAGGAAACTCAATTATAAAATTAATTCAGGCTGAAAAGATTGAAACACGTTACCGGCCGGGAACGATGCTGTATGAAATTAAAGACCCGGTTCTTGGAAACGGAATTTTAAAACTGACCGTTCTTGCACAGTCGAAAGAAGAAGGTTTGGTTGTAAAAATGGAAACTGCGAATATCGATTCTTCAACAAAAATCTATGCGGTTTTTGGTGGTGCCAGCGGAACGACTTTCAGCAGAAACGGCGACATCGGTGCAGACCCTGAATCAGGATTTTACCTGTTGCCTGAATACTGTCTTAACAATAATTTTCAGATTCATAAAAACCAGTTTCAGCTGACTTATTTAAATAAGAAAAAAGAAACTCAAACGGTTAGCGGAAGTTTTTCAAATGTTAATTCTCTACAGCAAACCGATGCGGAGACTTTAGAAAAACTTTCTGAGTTTACTCAAAATAAAACAGATAAATCTCCGATTGTTTACGCCTCGTATTCTTCACAGACACATCCGGTTTACATTCAGGTTATCAAAGGAAAATCAAGTAATAATCTTTCGGACGAAGCGTTAAAAAACATGTTCAATGAAGCTGAAAGATCCCGTTTAGGTTTAACCGGCAGAATCCAGCTGAAAACACCGGATGCAGACCTGAATAATTTAGGGGCAACTTTAGCGGTCGCTGCAGACGCAATCTGGGAAAGTCCTACCTTCCTTCACGGTGCAGTTGCCTGGAGAATGAGACTGAATGCGTGGCGTGGTGCTTATACAGCTGATGCATTGAACTGGCACGACCGCGCAAAAGAACATTTTGAGAGCTACGCCAATTCGCAGGTTCTAAAACCCGATTTCGCACCGGTCGAAATGGATACGATGCGACATCTTGCACGACACGAAGAAAAAATGGGAACTTCGGTTTTTTCAGGCGGATATATTTCAAGAAATCCGAATGATAACACAAAACCGCACCATTACGATATGAATCTGGTGTTTTTTGACCAGATGTTTTCGCACTTCAATTATACAGGAGATCAGGAATTTCTTAAAAAAATGTGGCCGACAATGGTTCGCCATATCGACTGGGAAAAACGGAATTTCAAACGCGGCGATCTGTACGATGCGTATGCTGCAATCTGGGCAAGTGATGCCCTTCAATATTCCGGAGGTAAAGTAACGCACACTTCAGCGTATAATTACAGAGCCAACCGTGAAATGGCAAAACTGGCAAAAATCATTGGTGAAAACCCTCAGCCTTATGAACAGGAAGCTGAAGCGATTTTAAAAGCAATGAAAAACCAGCTTTGGATTAAAGACAAAGGCTATTTTGCTGAATATAAAGATGCTTTAGGCAATCAAACCCTTCACGACAAACCGGGAATCTGGTCTATTTACCATGTTTCTGATGCATTTATTCTGAATGAGTTCGAGGATTACCAAAACTTACAGTACATTAACAATTACACGCCTAAGATTCCGGTGACGGTAAAAGGAGAGAAAGACAAAAACTATTATACGCTTTCTACCACCAATTGGCAACCTTATGACTGGTCGATCAATAATGTTGCTCTGGCGGAAAATTTACAGACTGCTCTGGCATATTGGCAAGCCGGAAGAACCGAAGACGCCTATCAACTATGGAAAGGAAATCTTGTGGAATCGATGTATTATGGCATCAGTCCAGGTAATTTTGAACAGATTTCTCACTACGATGCATTTCGTGGCGAATTATACCGTGATTTTGCTGACCCGATCGGTGTGGCTTCAAGAACTCTGACGGAAGGGCTTTTCGGGGTTCGTCCGAATTTATTGGAAAATAAAATCAGCATTAAACCAGGATTTCCGAAAGAGTGGAATTCTGCAGAACTGAAACTTCCGGATTGGGAATATCACTTTACAAGAACTTCCGGGAAAACTGAATATCTATTCAAATCAAAATATCAAAACCCGGTGGTGCTGGATATGCAGATTCCTGTGAATTATTCCAATATCAGGTCAGTCAAAGTGAATGGTAAGAAAGTGGGCTGGAAGATCAAGCCCAATTCCATTTTGCAGCCAATTGTTCAGTTTGAAACCCCGGAAGGAAACGATTTTAAAATAGAAATTAAATATTCAGGAGAAGAAATTAAAAAGGAACAAACTGATTACATCAATTATATTTCAGAAAGTCTTCTGTTAAATTTCGATTCAAAAAAGAAAATCAAAAATATTTACGACCCACAAGGTTTGATTAAAAACTCCCCTCCCCTGAAGTGGATTCGACCAAAGGACCAAGACGGGGTGGTTAATCACAGATTTCAGTTAATCAACAAAGAAAGAAAAGGAACTTTTTTCGTACAGGTTGAGCAAAACGGATCAGCCTGGTGGCAACCGGTCAATGTGGATATCCGTTTCCCTCTGGAGATTAAATGGGTGAATAAAAAACTTCAGATTCAGTCCAAATCATCCAATTTAATCAATGGAGAGCTGACTGTTAATGGCCTAAATAAAACTTTGTCAGTTCAGAAAAATCAAAATACAACGGTTGAAATTCCTGTTAATATTCTAAGCAGAGGAACTAATGCAATTGAACTTGAATACAATGGAATCAAGCAGAATATTGAAATCACAGACTGGGAAATTGAAAACCTGGGGCTGTTTAACAATATTTCATTGGCTTCAGAATACAATCAAAAAGTGACTGAGATTTTTAACCAAAAATACCTTTCGCCAAGACTTGAAGTTCCGACTTTACAGCTTCCGTGGCAGGGAATCGGAAACTGGTGCTATCCCCTCATCACCGCTCAAATCGATGACAGCGGATTGATGAGTGAAAGAAAAAATGGTAAAGTTGATTTCCTCGGAATTCCTTTTTTAATTGATAAAACAGATAAAAATATTGCGTTTGTGAGCCAATGGGATAATTATTCAGATTCTCTCGAAATTCCAATTTCAGGGAAAGGGAAGAAAATATATTTTCTGGTAGCTGGTTCTACGAATCCGATGCAGTCGCAGATAGTGAATGGAAAAATTACAGTTCAATATGTTGACGGTTCTACAACAGCATTGGACCTGAAAAATCCGACGAACTGGTGGCCGATTGAGCAGGATTTGTTTGATGATAATTTTGCCTTTGAAATTCCGGATGATAAAATTCCGTATCGTGTGAAACTGAAGACCGGAGAATTGTACAAAGGCGGAACTTTGAGTAAATATTCAAGTATCAAAGGATTTACAGACCGTCAGGTGGATGGCGGAGCTGCAACGATTTTGGATTTGCCGATTGACGCCAGCAAAGAATTAAAATCGATAAAATTAAACGCCGTGAGCAATGATGTGGTGATTGGGATAATGAGTGCTACGGTTTTGAAATAAAAGGTAATGCCACGACTGCACGAATTATAAGTACGTATAAAATGATATAGATTAAAAATTTCAAAACATTTTTCTTTTCCCCAACCCTAAGGGTGGAAAAATATTTTGAAAATTTTATCAGAATTAATCCCATTAAGTTTGGGGAAATAATTCTGACGAAATTTAAATAATTGATAAAACATTTTTGCACTCGTGGCATATATATAAATAATTAAAATGACAGCACAAAAACAAAGCGCATAGTATTAGAGTTGTCAGGCTGAGCATGTAAAAGCCTCGTAAATAAAAAATAATTTTAAAAATGAAGAAAATTGCAATATATCTGAGTGTTTTCTGCGTTGGATTTTCATCAGTGAATGCCCAGAAAATTGACCGAAAGAAGGTCGTTCAGCGACATAATGTGGTCAACACCAAAGCCGATACACTTTCGACTTTAACGGTTGGTAACGGAAAATTTGCCTACACCGTTGATATTACCGGAATGCAGTCGTTCCCTGAATATTATAAAAATGGAGTTTCTCTCGGAACGCAGTCTGAATGGGGCTGGAACAGTTTTCCAAATAAGGAAAATTACAAATTTGAGGAGACTTTAAAACCTTATGATTTCAATAATGACGGAAGAAAAGCGCTGTACAGCGTTCAGATAAAAGAACCTGAACGAAATAAAGGTGCTGTCGAATATTACCGTGTAAATCAGCATCGCCTGCAGTTGGGAAATATTGGGGTCGAACTGACAAAAAAAGACGGACAGAAAGCAAAAATTTCAGATTTAACCAACATCAATCAGAAAATTGATCTCTGGACCGGAATTATTACCAGCGAATTTTCGTTGGAAGGAACTTCGGTAAAAGTCTGGACAGCTTCTTTTCAAAATTCAGATAAAATCGGAGTGAAAATCGAATCTGATCTGATTACTCAAAACAGACTGAAGGTCTTTGCAAAGTATCCGTCGCCGACAGGACAGTTTTTAGATGATGCGGCATTTTACGGCAATGAAAATGACCACTCAACAAAAATCGTTTCGTCCCAATCAACACAAGGCTTAATTCAGCATAAATTACAAAGTACTGATTACTTTACTCAACTGAATTTCACCGAAGGAAAACTTCACGAAGCCGGAAAACATTATTTTGTTTACGAACCTTCTTCAAAAAACAAAACAATAGAATTAAGTGTTGAATTCTCTGCTAAAAATCCAAAAAGCAACAGAACACTGTTTGCTGACGCAGAAAAAGAAAGTATTTCTGGCTGGAAGTCATTCTGGGAAAGCGGTGCAGCCGTTGATTTTGACGGCAGTACAGACCCGAGAGCCAATGAGCTGGAACGTAGAGTTGTGCTGTCTGAATATCTGACCAAAGTCCAGTGTGGCGGAAGCAATCCACCTCAGGAAACAGGCCTGACATTCAACAGCTGGTATGGAAAACCACATACAGAAATGCACTGGTGGCACGGGGTTCATTACGCTTTGTGGGGAAGGCCGGAGATTTTGGAAAAACAGCTGGATTATTATTTCAGGTCATTTGATAAGGCTAAAAAATTAGCGGAAAGACAAGGTTACAAAGGTGTTCGATGGATTAAAATGTCGGATAACGAAGGCAATGAAAGCCCCTCTTCTGTTGCTGCATTTTTGATCTGGGAGCAGCCGCACATTATCTACATGACAGAACTGCTATACAGAAACAGCAATGACAAAAAAGTTCTTGAAAAATATAAAGATCTGATTTTCGCAACAGCAGATTTTATGGCAGATTTTGCAACTTACGATAAAGAAAAGAATCGCTACAATTTAGGGAAAGGAGTCATTCCTGCTCAGGAAGTTTTCCCGGCGAAAGACACTTATAATCCGACTTACGAAGTGGCATATTGGGATTGGTCCCTGAAAATCGCCCAACAATGGAAAGAGAGACTGGGACAGCCTAGAGATAAAAAATGGGATGATGTCATCAATAAACTGGCTCCGCTTCCGGTTCAGGATGGGGTTTATTTATCAACTGAATCAGCAAAAGATTCATTCACATTTCCAAAATGGATGACCGACCACCCTGCAGTTTTGGGTGCATTGGGAATGGTTCCCGAATCTCCAAAACTGGATAAGAAAATAATGAAAAATACCCTTGATATCGTTTGGGAACGATGGAACTGGGAACACACCTGGGGTTGGGACTTTCCGATGACGGCAATGAATGCAGCCAGACTCGGACTTCCTAATAAAGCTCTGGATGCGCTGTTTATGAATATTCAAACGAATACCTACCTCAAAAACGGTCATAATTTCCAGGACAAACGCCTCAGAATTTATCTTCCCGGAAATGGCGGTGTGCTGACAACCGTTGCAATGATGCTTGAAGGTTGGGACAGTTCGGCAGGACAATTTCCCGGATTCCCAAAAGACGGAACCTGGAAAATAAAAGCAGAAGGGTTTAAAAAAATGCCTTAAAAACATTTCACATTCATATAGTTTTTTTTAAAAGTCTGTCCTGAAAAGGGCAGGCTTTTTTGTTGGAAAGTTTTTAAATTCGCAGAATACGATTTGAACAGGAAAATATCAGGAACTGTCAGTTTTAAAACCCTGAAGGGTATAATGGGAGTTTTTAATAATTAAAGCTAATCTTTCAAAAATCTATAACAAACTGACAATTAACAGTTTTAAACTATTGCTATAATTAAAAACATTCATCAATCCGTTATTTCAAATTTTTGTATCTTGTTTCTGCTATAAATCGCTTTCGATTTACTGCTTTTTTTAACTGAACTGCATTTCCTATCTGTAACATCATGGCCGAAACATTAGAAATCAATATCAATGAAAATTCCAGAGTACCAAAATACAAACAGATTGTAGATTCTATTCTGAACGGAATTGACGGAGGACAAATTCAAATCGGAGAAAAAATCCCTTCTATCAACGAACTCAGTGAGTCTTGTTTTCTCTCCAGAGATACCGTTGAAAAAGCTTACAAGGAACTGCGTAAAAGGCAGATCATTGAGTCTGTTAAAGGAAAAGGATATTATATTTCCCGCATCAATAAGAACGACATCATTAATATTTTCTTTCTGATCAACAAACCCAGTACCTATAAAATGATGATTTATAATTATTTCGTCAATGCAATCGGTACCAAAGGGAATGTTGAGATGTATATTTACCATTGCGACGAGACCCTTTTTATCAATTCACTGAAAAAAAACCTTGGAGGATTTGATTATTATGTGGTGATGCCGCATTTCCGGGACGAACAGTCAAAACATACGAGTTCAACGCAGGAAGTTTTAGATATTATCGAACAGATCCCCAAAAACAAACTGTTACTCCTTGACAATACAAAGCCTAATATTTCAGGAGATTACGGTTCTATTTTTCAGGATTTCGAACATGATATTTATAATGCTTTAAAGGAAGGTTTAGATAAAATAAAAAATTACGAAAAGATCATTCTTGTCTATCCTGATAAATCAATCCATCCCTACCCTTTCCGTATCGTGCGGGGATTTGAGCAGTTTTGCCGGGATTTCAAACTGGATTATGAAATCCTTGATGAAATTTATCCGGACATGGAACTGCAGGATAAAGATATTTTTATCACGATCCGTGAACGGGATCTGGTAAACCTGGTAAAACAGATCAGGCAGAAAAATTTAAAATTAGGCGAAGACATCGGAATTATTTCGTACAATGAAACGCCTCTGAAGGAATTACTTGGAATTACCGTGATTACAACTGATTTTAAAGCCATGGGAGAATCTGCTGCATATATGATCCTGAAAAATAAAAAAGAGCAGGTGAATAATGTTTTTAAATTTATTCAGAGAGAATCATTGTAGATAGATGATAGATGATAGATGATAGATGATAGATGATAGATGATAGATGATAGATGATAGATG
>NZ_JBXUGI010000029.1:0-18098 GCF_057180465.1 Chryseobacterium sp. HNCC26DJ238 | reverse complement strand
TTTATCGGCAACCGGTTACGGAGCGAACCAGCTTTATAAAAATACGGTAACCGATGAAGACGGAAACAAAACGGTTGAATTTAAAAACGGCCGGGGTCAGACAATCCTCCTGAGAAAGATGCTGGATGGGACTGCCAGTGCTGATACTTATTACGTCTACAATGATTACAACCAGCTGGCCTATGTCATCCCGCCTCTGGCAGTAGCCGCAAATGCAGTGGATGAAACCACCCTGAACAATCTCTGCTACCGATATAAATATGACACCAGGAACCGTCTGGTCGAAAAGAAGATCCCCGGGAAAGGATGGGAATACATGGTGTATGATAAACAGGACAGGCTGGTGGCCACCAGGGATGCCAACCTTGAAGCGAAAGGACAGTGGCTGTTTACCAAATATGATCAGTTTGGACGGGTCGCATTTACAGGGATCAGTACCGGGGGAGCGAGAACCACAGAACAGGCAGAGGTGGAACTCAATGGCGGCAATAATATGCTGCGGAGTGAAAGTGTGGGATTCAGCCATGAAGGAATGGATGTCTATTATACCGGAAGAGCCTACCCCGCAGATAATAAATACCTAAAGCTTCTGAGTATCAGTTATTATGACACCTATGCTCCCTACAGTTTTAATCCTGCTTTCCCTGCGACCGTATTCGGAATTCCCGTCATTACTGACAACAGTACCGGAAATACCGTCAGCACCAAAAGCCTGCCTGTGATGAGTTTTGTGAAAAACATTGAGGATGACAACTGGACGAAGAATTATTCCTGGTATGATGAAAGAGGAAGAGCACTGGCGAGCCACTCCATCAATCATCTGGGAGGCTATACCAAAACGGAATCGCAGCTTGATTTCTCGGGAACCCCGAAACAGGTGGTCACCCGTCACAAGAGATTAGCTGTTGACACGGAAAGGGTGATTACCGAGAACTTCACCTATGACCATCAGAACAGGTTGTTGGTGCATACGCATCAGGTAGACAATAACCCTGTAGAATATCTGGCTCAGAATGAATACAATCCCCTTTCACAGTTGAAAACAAAGAAAGTTGGCGGGATAAGTTCATCTACTCCTCTTCAGACCGTGGATTATCAGTATAACATTCGTGGTTGGATGACGAAGATCAATGATCCGGTGAACCTGAACGGGAAACTCTTCGGGTATGAAATGCGATATACAAATCCTGTAAATCCCAGTAATGCCACAGCAAGGTTTAACGGGAATATTGCAGAGATCGACTGGAATAATGCTTCGGAGAATCTCTTGAAAAGATATAATTATCAGTATGACAATCTCAACAGGTTAAACAATGCTTTCTATAAAGAACCTACGACAGGAAACAGCAGTTATTTTGACGAATACCTGACCTATGACCTGAATGGAAATATCGCCTCCCTCAAGAGAACAGCAACGCCTCCTGTAGCAGGAACAACCGGGGTCATGGTCGATAACCTGGATTATGTATATTCAGGAAACCGCCTGACACAGGTGATTGAAAATCAATCCAACAGTACCGGATATGAAGGAGGAAATAACACCATCGATTATGACCTGAATGGGAGCATGGTGAATATGAAGGATAAAGGTATTCAGAGTATTGGCTACAACCATCTGAGCCTGCCTGATTATTTTTCAATCACGCAGAATAACCCAATGGGAGTATCAGGCAGCTTTGGTTTAAATTATCTGTATCGTGCTGATGGAGTAAAAGTCCGCAAGACCTACAGCACGGGAGGAGGAAAAGGTCAGTCCAAATCTTATAAATATACAGACTACCTAGATGGTTTTCAGTACAGCTACAGTGAGACAGTTGCTCCCTGTCCCTGGTGCAGAACCAGTGTAGCCTACGAAGAACAGGCCTTTAAAGAACCGGCTATTATTCCCGGTACAATTCCTATGGCCTGGAGTCTGGATTTTGTTCCTACTTCAGAAGGATTTTTCAGTTTTACAGAAAATCGCTACATTTACCAATACAGGGATCATCTTGGAAATGCGAGGGTCAGTTATGCTAAAAACAGTCAAGGCGCAATTGAAGTGACGGATGTTAACAATTACTATGCATTTGGGTTAAATCATATTGGAGCTAATAAAGCTCTTTTGGGAGGATATCAAAATTATAAGTACAATGGCAAGGAGTTGCAGGAGACTGGGATGTATGATTATGGAGCGAGATTTTATATGCCGGATATCGGGAGATGGGGAGTTGTTGACCCATTAGTGGAGAAAATGAGAAGACATAGTCCTTATAATTATGGTTTTAATAATCCTCTCAGATTTATTGACCCTGATGGGCGTGGTCCAAAAGATATTATTATTTTAACTACCAATGGCTCTTTCAAAGCTTCAAAAGATATATTATATAAAACAGAAATGGGAAAAGCAATGTGGGATAAATATGGAACCAGTAAAACGGATGACATATATATTAACTCTAAAAACTTTGGCACTAGTTCAGCAGTAGCGGAAACACTTACTGATATCAAATCTTTGGGACTTGCAAAAAATGGGAAAGTATCAATCCCTGAGGGGTACTCAAATTCTTCGGAATTTAACAATCTTGACATATCTCAATCGGGTGATAAAAATGTACACTTGATTTCCTTGAATGAAAATTTTTTCAAAGAGAAGAGCAGTGATTCAAGGAATAGTGCAATAGTTGAAGATGGTTTGGGTAATGAAATTAAAATTGGATATAATAATTATGATTTAGCAGAAGCTGTTTATCACGAAATGGATTCCCATATAGAAAATACAACTGGAGATGCAGATAAGGATCATAAAATATATGGATCAGAGGATTTTAAATTGATATCTACTAGAGAGGCTGGCTCTAATTCAGAAAAAATAGTTAATCAACTTGTCCAAGTAAGGGAAGAAGAAAAGAAAAATAAATAATGGAAAAAATTATAAAGAAAATACTTATACAAACATTAATATTATGTTTTGTAGGAAATATAAAAGCACAAATATTGGAAGTATACAGACCAATAATAGTGACTTATAAATCAGGAATTCTTAATAACGAAAAAATCGATTTAGGCATATTTGATTATTTTAAGCAGGATACTTCAAAAATGAAGAATGAATATTTAAAATATGATTC
This sequence comes from Chryseobacterium sp. HNCC26DJ238, assembly GCF_057180465.1. Lineage (NCBI taxonomy): Bacteria > Pseudomonadati > Bacteroidota > Flavobacteriia > Flavobacteriales > Weeksellaceae > Chryseobacterium > Chryseobacterium sp. HNCC26DJ238. Next base: position 14,991 of record NZ_JBXUGI010000029.1, on the reverse strand, counting down.
TGACAAAGGGGTTTTGTATAAATATGATGTAGCAAATAAAGTTTTCCAAACGGTTTTATGTTTGAATAATCCAAACTATAAATCGAAAGAGGAAATAAAATTAGGAATGTTCGACGGATTTGTTTTAACAAGAGAAAACTCTAATAGTTTTAAAGCAGGCTCGCCTTATGGAGACGGAAGATATCCTTCGCACCACAAAATAATTAAATCTATAGATATACTTCAAAAAACGAAAAAACGATTAATAATAAGAGTTAATTATCAAGATGAATTTGAATGGAAATACTTTGGAATATTAATTCTTACGGATTATAGATATGAAAATTTGGAAGATGAAGAATAGCTAGAGGAATTTAAATTCATTTTTTAGTCAGGGTTCTTACAAGTACTATAAGTACAATGGCAAGGAGTTGCAGGAGACTGGATGTATGATTATGGTTGGCGTCAATACATGCCGGACATTGGAAGATGGGGAGTCCCGGATCCTATGGCAGAACAAATGACAAGATGGTCACCCTATAATTACGCTTTTGATAATCCAATAAAATATATAGATATAATGGTCTCCGCTCGCGGAAATTTCGAGAAAATGGTCTACTTACACGTATGCATATAATAACCCTATAATGTTTATTGATCCGGATGGTAGAAATGCAGATATATGGGAATTGAATTCTGAAAACGGAAGTCTTACTAAAGTTGAAGAAAATGACAGACCTGACGAATTATATGTTGTAGATAATAATGGAAAGAGATGAACAAATAGAAGAGAGAATTACTTCATCTGGCTCTGTAACTTACACACCTAGAGTAAATGGCAAACGTAGTGAAGCAATAAAAGAAGTTCCTTTTGAAATTTTTTCTTTTGAAAATCAAAGTAATGCAAAATCATTTTTTGAGTTTTTAGAGAAAAATTCAAATGCTGGAAATGAATTTGACCTATTACAATATACTCAGAATAATCAAAACAAAGGGATAGTAGGAAGAACTTTGCAATTTGGTTACTTACCAAGATTTGATAAAGATGGATTTTTTGGAGCATTCATTCCCACACTTACTTTAGATTATTATAAAAAGATGCTTTTGAAAACTTCGGGTATTGAATTAATGAAATCAGTATTTACCCATTCTCATCCAGAAGATGGTACAAATCCAACACCGTCAGATACAGATAAAACAACAGTAGATAATTCTTATATACCAATACCAATATTTAAAGTTTATAGTGGACGAGTGTATAAAACATTTAAACCCGAAAAATAACTATATGAAAAATTTATTTTTTTTATTTCTTTTAGGACCTTTTTTATTCTCTCAAAATTTTCAAACTAAGGATTCTCTTAAAATTCTTGCTGAGAGTAACTTTAAATCGATGGAAGTTTTTGAGGTTAAAGCCGAAAAATTAATTCCTTTACGAAATTATACATATAACAGAAATAAAAATGAAATTAGTATAAAAAATTCATCTGATAAAAATATAGAATGGCTAAGAACTATTATTAGATTTGATAATAATTATAATATCACGGAAGTAGAAAAAATAACAGAAGGAATGATAATTTCTGATAAAGACAATTCACTTGTAAAAAAACAAATTTCAGTGATAACAAAATATTCTTACAATAATAATACTGTTCAAATAAACCAGTATAATGATAAAGGTAATCTATCATTCAAACTATTTAAACTATTTGATGACAAAAATCGTATAATCGAACAAATAAAATTATTTAATATTCCTGATGATATAATTGTTTCTGAAATAGAAAGGTACAATTGGATTAATAATAATTCATATAATTATGAAAAACTAACATTTCATGCTCCTAAGTCAAGATTAACAGGGATATATAAACTAAATGAGTATGGAGACAGGGAGTCTTTCACAGGAAGTATTTATTTAAATAGTAATCAAGAAGACGCAAGTTTTGATTTTGATAAAAAAATTAAAAAATTTGATTCAAAAGGAAATTTAATCCAAGTATATAAAATTAGCAACAAAGTTCAAACTCTTATTGAGGAAAGGAAAATTATTTACTAATCTCTAAATATCCCTTGCTATCGAACGATTGCATCGTTTGGCAGATAATAACAAAACTCCCTCGCTGCGCAAAGTCTGTGACTTTGAGCTGATAAATAAAAGCCTCGCATTTTGCGGGGTTTTTTATTATATAATGCAATGGTACTTTCTACGAGAAGCTTTTTAGCTTTATAATCTTTGATGGGTAAGATCTATAAATCTTGTTACCAAAGCTTTATCTTCATTCATATCCTGAATTACTTCAAATTTTTTCAGAAATTATATGTCTTTAATAGATTCTGTTTCATCGTTGAGCGAAGTATCGATTAAAACTTCTAAAGCATTACCGTAGATTATCAGTATAATATCCGGGGTTGGATGACGAAGATCAATGATCCTGTAAATCTTGGAACAGATTTTTTCGGATACAAAATGAAATACACAGATCCTGAATACAACGCTGTCGGATCTGGAAGATATAATGGGAATATTGCAGAAATTGACTGGAATATGTCTACCGTCAACAGCCGGAAAAGATATACCTACGCATACGACGGGTTAAACAGATTATCAGATGCGGTCTATACAGAACCTGATCAGACAGATCCAAATACCTTTTATTATAATGAGAATCTGACCTATGATAAAAATGGCAATATAAAAACGCTCAAAAGATTTGCCTATCCGGAAGTGGGAAGTACAATAGCATTAAAGGTAGATGACCTGGACTATCAATATGAGGGTAACCGTCTCACTCAGGTTATCGAGACATCTTTAAATATCGGATATGAAGGGGGTAACGGGATAATGGATTATGACAATAATGGAAATATGACCGCTATGCCTGATAAAGGTCTTTTTAATATGCGTTACAATCATTTGAACCTTCCCTCAAAAATGTCGATTTTTCAGCCCTACAATCCTGCTTTTGGAAGCTATAACTTGGATTATTTGTATAGGGCAGACGGTGTAAAGCTCAGAAAAAAATTTACATCAGTTCCCGAGCGTTCAGGAAATGTCACTACAAAAATCACCGATTATCTTGATGGATTTCATTATAACCAGACTCAGGTTACAACTCCATGCATGTTTTGTCCGGCTGAATTTGCTTACGAAGAGCGTGCCTACCGGAAGGTTGCTCCACAGCCTATAGGATTGGAATCTGCTTTCGTACTTGATTTTGTGGGTACTTCAGAAGGATTTTTCAGTTTCAAAGAAAATCGTTACATTTACCAATACAGGGATCACCTTGGAAATGCAAGGGTGAGTTATGCTAAAAAAACAGACGGCACTGTAGAAATTACAGATACGAATGATTATTATGCTTTTGGACTTAATCACATAGGTGGTGTTAATAAAGGTTATCTGGGAAGCTATTACAATTATAAGTACAATGGCAAGGAAATTCAGGAGACCGGAATGTATGATTATGGAGCGAGGTTTTATATGCCGGATATTGGAAGATGGGGCGTGGTGGATCCGCTGGCGGAAACTTCTCGTCGTTGGTCAACTTATAACTATGCTTTTAATAATCCTTTGAGATTTATTGATCCGGATGGTAGGGAAGCAAAAGATGTATACAAAATGGATAAAAGTGGCAATCTTACATGGATGGCTGAATCTAAAACTGATGTAATTTATACTGAAAAGAATTTTGATAGTAGTGGTAATCTAAAGACTGAGAATGACGGTGGATTTGAAGTTGGAGGGAAAGGCTTTATAAAAGAGAACACTCATCAATATTCAACAATAGGAGATACATATTTGGACTTTAAAGGAGATGAAGCAAAAGGTATGGATTATTTTAATCAAGTAGGCGATTGGATGAAATCAGGAGACGTAAATGTGGAATTTGGGATTCAAACAGCTAAAGTAGGTGGTAAAGATAATACTGTTGTATATACATCTAATGAGGAAGCGTCTACAAGTCCCGTTTATGATGGAGGCAATGTTAAATTACAAGGGCATTTGCATCCTGGAACATGGAATCCCGAACAAATTTCAGGCCCTTTAAATCCTAGCGGATTTCGGATGTCGAAATTTCCATTAAAAGAGAATGGCTATACCTTTAAGGCAACAAGTAAAAAAAATAGTGGAGATAGAGTGTCTGCAGAAACTATGCCTAATGCTGTGAATTTCATTTATGTTCCGGCACACAATACTACCATTATATATAATAGCTCTCAAATCATTAAAGCTTATGAAGGAAAATTTAAAAAAGATTAAAATAGTTCTCTTAGTATGTGTTTTTTTATTGAATTTTGGATGTTCTGCTCAGACTCACGAAAAGAAGGAATTTTATAATTACATAGAAAAAATAATTTCTGAAAAAGAGTTTGCCTATTTTGAAATTAGCTTAATTAAAAAATGTAACAATCAATACCTGTTCGGTTTTGCAAAAATGAATTACAATGATAATCTCTCTAACAGAATTAAGACTTATCATTATAAAGGTTCTTTAATAATCTATGACTTAGGTGAAGAAAAAGATAAGCAAATTATTAATTTTTTTGATTCTTTTTTTGAAAAAACAAATCAAGATATCTCTAATCTAAAGAGAGGTAGGCAATCAACAATTGATGAAAGAGTACTCTACTTCATAGATGAAAAATTCATTCCAGATTTTAATAAAGCTCATATTTTCATGGAGAGTGATTGTAATAAAAGCGAATAGAGTATTTCCGCTTCTCCGCTCCCGCACGATTTTATCGTGTGGCAGATAACAAAATTACCTCGCTTTTGCGAGGTTGTTTTGTTATAATGCAGCTACATTTTTATTAAAAAAGTCTTTAATTTTTTTGGTAGTAAGCATTTTATCGATAATTTTAAAGACGGTACTTTTATCTTCTTCGTCGAGCTGTTGGATGAGTTCCATTTGTTCGAGAGTCGATTTATCTTCAATTATAATCTCTTTAGGAATTATTTTTATTGTAATTTATAATCTGATCTGTGGTAAGATTAAAAAGTTTAGCCATTTTACTAAGTTCTGAAACAGTAAGTTCTCTTAATCCTTTTTCAATTTTGGAGTAAGTAGATTTATATACGCCAATGTGCAAAGCAGCTACCCTCGCTGCGCAAAGTCTCTTCGGCTGAATTTGCTTACGAAGAGCGTTCCTACCAGAAGGTGGCTCCACAGCCTATAGGATTGGAATCTGCTTTCGTACTTGATTTTGTGGGTACTTCAGAAGGATTTTTCAGTTTTAAAGAAAATCGCTACATTTACCAATATAGAGACCATCTTGGAAATGCAAGGGTCAGTTATGCTAAAAAAACAGACGGCACTGTAGAAATTACAGATACGAATGATTATTACGCTTTCGGACTTAATCACATAGGGGGTGTTAATAAAGGTTATCTGGGAAGCTATTACAATTATAAGTACAACGGAAAAGAAATTCAGGAGACTGGCATGTATGATTACGGAGCGAGATTCTATATGCCGGATATCGGAAGATGGGGTGTGGTAGATCCGTTGGCGGAACAATAAAGAAGACATTCTACATACAATTACGCTGTAAATAACCCTATATTATTTATAGATCCTGATGGCCGTGGAGTAGAAAGTACTCACACGGATAAATTTGGAAATGTTGTTATGGTTGCTAATGATGGAGATAATGGAGTTTATAAACACTCTGGAGATACAGAAGAAACATTTGCGGAATTAGGTAAAACCTATAATTCTGAAAGCAATACATCTGCTGGAGGAGAAAAAATGGGAGAAACTGAACATTGGGACGAGTTTGTTGACCCCGATACAAATATGGCATCAGGAAAAATACATTTTGGGGCGGAACAAAGCTGGGATCCTTTGATAAAAGACGCTAATGAATATTCTAAAGAAGTAGGATTAGTGCAAACAATGGAAGATTCCGAACTAAATCAACCACTTGACATTAAGAATAATAAAGATTGGGCTCCAGAAGGCCCTATGACTGGCAGACTGTTAAATGGTAAATACGCAACAGGTAGATCTGCAGGTAACCATTTAGCCAGGCTAAATGGAGTTACATCAAAGATAGCAGGAGTAAGAATTGGTGGAGATGCTTATATGAAATTAGAAGGAGCTTATCAACAAGGAGTACTAAACATACCTAATATTGCGAGAGTTTTAATATATGGAGCCACCTTTGGACCAGCACCGTATTATGGTGAAGAGCCATATTCTGGAAGACGAATTTTAGAAGGCATAAAAGCAGGTGAAAAAGCTAATAATAAATAATATTATGAAGAGTTACAATTATCTAATACCATTGTTTTTACTTATTTTAATTTCTTGTAGTAGTGAGCTTGGAAGTCAACAATTAAATCAAAGTGAAATAGTTTCTAGTAAGGGAGAACGTATATATATATCAACTATTAATTTAGGCGTTACTGGAGATAAGCAGTTTACAATGATAACAAATAAAAAAATACTTGATGTAAAAGATTTTGATAAAAGTAATAGTTTAAAAGGCTTAGATCCCTTTATATATAGTTTTTCAAATGATACACTAAATTTATATTTTAGAAATTCAGTTAAGTATAAAATTCCATTTGATACTAAATCACTGAAAATAGATTATTTTGAATTGGATAATGCTGATTATATAGAATTGTATAAAAAAACTTTTGATAACAAGCTGTATCATTCTGTACCCAATCATAAAAAATCAAGTGGTTATCCCAATATGCCAAAACCACCCGCTGCGCAAAGTTTATAACTTTGCACAAATAAAGAAAAACCCATGGCAATTGCGATGGGTTTTTGTGCTATATAGCAGCTACATTTTCATTAAAGAAGACCGCTATGCCTGACAAAGGTCTTTTTAATATGCTTTACAATCATTTGAACCTTCCCTCAAAAATGTCAATTTTTCAGCCCTACAATCCTGCTTTTGGAAGTTATGATATGAATTATCTCTACAGGGGCAGACGGTGTAAAGCTCAGAAAAAAGTTTACCTCAATTCCGGAGCGTTGAGGAAATGTCACTACAAAAATCACTGATTATCTTGATGGGTTTCATTATAACCAGACTCAGGTTACAACTCCATGCATGTTTTGTCCGGTTGAATTTGCCTACGAAGAGCATGCCTACCGGAAGGTGGCTCCACAGCCAATAGGATTTGAATCTGCTTTCGTACTTGATTTTGTGGGTACTTCAGAAGGATTTTTCAGTTTTAAAGAAAATCGTTACATTTACCAATATAGAGACCATCTTGGAAATGCAAGGGTCAGTTATGCTAAAAAAAACAGACGGCACTGTAGAAATTACAGATACGAATGATTATTATGCATTCGGACTTAATCACATAGGGGGTATTAATAAAGGTTATCTGGGAAGCTATTACAATTATAAGTACAATGGCAAAGAAATTCAGGAGACTGGAATGTATGATTATGGAGCGAGGTTTTATATGCCTGATATTGGTAGATGGGGCGTTGTAGATCCGTTGGCGGAAACTTCACGCAGGTGGTCACCTTATAATTATGCTTACAATAATCCGATTAGGTTTATCGATCCTGATGGAATGCAAGCTGAAGATAAAATCAAAATTTTCAATAGCGGTAAAATCGAACGTACTGCTGATAATAATACATACGATACCATTACTAACGAGGATGAATCTAAATCTATACAAGTTGCTCGTACTAATGTAACAGAAAAAAATCCAACAGGTGATTCACAAATAGGGGAAGCTAAGACAGAGAAATACAAAACCCCAGGACATGATGATATATCTGGAGGTACAGAATTTACTTACATGCAAATTGATAATTATAATGTTGCTACTACGGTTTTTGAATTTACAGCAAATAATACTCAAGTTGAATTTGGTCAAGATACGTTTAATTTTCCCACGCTGCGCAAAGTTTGCAACTTTGAGAAAGTAAATAAATCCATCGCAATAGCGATGGATTTTATTGTAACAAAAAATTATATAATTTGGGCTGCAAAAACGCAAAAGCATATATTACAGAGGAACTTAAAAATATGATTACTACAATTTTAATCGTATTTAAAGAATATATTCATTTTGTGAAAAAATTGTTGTGAAATTTCAATAAATTGTACTTTTAGGGTATGAAAAGTCATAAAATGTTAGAAAATTAAACTTACTCTGATAGCTCAATTGGCTATACGTTGGGTGATGCAGGAAGAATGGGAGCTAATTTCATACCTGTTGTAGGAAGCGGGCTTGCTTGCTATTTATGAAGTTGCAAGAGACGGAAATTGGGTGCAGTTTGGGATTGGAGTAAGAGGAATGGTCTTGGATGTAGCCACGCTTGGTATTGGCTCAATTATAAAAGGTGGAATAAAAGCCATTGGTACAGAGTTGGCAGAAGAAGGTCTTGAAAAAGCAGCGAAAGAAGGAGCTGAAGTATTAGTTAAAAATGTGGACCCATCTACCTTAATTAGAACGGTCATATAAAATCAATGGGCATCAAAGTGTAAATGCGGCAATAATATTGGGCCAAGAAATTCCTGTAAATAAGTTAGCTGATCCAAAGTGGTAATTCAAATATATTTGAATTACAAATAGCAGCAGATAAAGCTATGTAAAGCTCCTTCAAGGTTGATCGTAGAATGCTACAAAAACTGTTAAAAATAATGGATGAACTGGAAAATACATACATCATATTCATTGACAAATTCAGAGCTGTAATTAAGTTTATCGAATTGGAATTTGGAAATGGAGATATACTCGTAAAAAAAAATTCAGGATCAATAAAAAGTAGCAATCTAAATATAAATAACAGTGAAATAAAAGGATATTACTTTCATGGGTTCGGTTGCAATTTTATATTTAAGACTGACAATGTTGATGTTGAATTTCACGAAAATAAAGCAGGTTTTACTGAATGGAGTTTATTTTTATTCTGTAAAGGGAAAAAAGATGCAATTAAAGAAGATGAAATAAAGAAATTTTTATTAAAAAAAGTTGCAGAAAAGGAGCTTTTTGTTAAAGGAGGGATTTGTTTTTTAGAGAATTAGAATATGATACAGAAGTAAAATTCTACATATAATTAATTTTTTGTCCCGTCCTAAAAATCGGATACAGATTATAGGTCAAAAATAAATAATTTAAACCCCGTTGTGTAAAAATTTCCCGCTGCGCAAAGTTTGCAACTTTGAGAAAGTAAATAAACCCATTGCAATAACGATGGGTTTATTATTGTAACAAAAAAAATAGTATATCAAAAAAAAATTATAATACTTTGAAAATCAATAAGATAATATGGTTTTTACTTGTGTGAATTACTGATGTTCCAACAGCAATAAATATAAAAGTTGATTAAGATATGATAAAAGTTATTTTAGAAAGTTGGCGCGAAGGTTTAGAAAAAGTATCGTTTACTAAACTACAAATGGAAATGCTTAGAAAATCTTTAAAAGAATCGAAAACGAATGTTGATTTTCTTTTAAATGATGAAAAAGTAATTATTGAAATTGATAATTTGGACTTAGCCGAAAGGTTTTTACATGAAGCTGAAAAGCTTGGTGCAAATGGTAGATTATTTTAAAATAATACTGTTTGATAGTAGAGGCCCGCTGCGCATAGTTTGTAAATTTGAGAAAATAAATAATTTGGGCTGCAAAGATGCAAAAACACTCATTATAGCACAGTTTAAGGATATGATTACAACAATTTAATCGTATTTAAAGTATATATTCATTTTGTGAAAAAGTTTGTGAAATTTCAATAAATTGTACTTTTAGGGTATGAAAAGTCGCAAAATGTTAGGAAATTTAGATTAGACTTATTACAATAGCTCAATTGGCTTCACGTTGGGTGATGTAAAAAGAATGGGAGCTATTTCATATCTATTTATTAAGTGGGCTTTATATTTATGAAGTTGCAAGAGACGGAAATTGGGTGCAGTTTGGTTTAGAGTATGAGGAATGGTGTTGGATGTAGCCACGCTTGGTCTGGCTCTCTGATATAATCATAGATGCCTATCCGGGTGGTACTGTTTTGCAAAAAAATATGCAGAAATTCAATTCAGCTATGAAAATTGAGTCAATACGTTATTAAAAAAATTATATATGAAAGAATTAATTCTAAGCGTAGAAGTTATATTTTCTAAAAATGCAAATAAATATTTTAACTTTCCAATTACCAATACGGTTAGAATGTCATTTTGGTTAACTGATGGTGACACTAGTACTTTTTCTGAATTCAAAACCTTAAATTCTGTTGAAATTGGAAGCTTAAATTTTGCTGAAATAAAAATAGTAGAACGGGATTTTTTATTAAATAAAGTAAACATTGGTACAAAATTTAAAATAGGTGTTTTCCCTAATGCAATTGCTTCAGGGAAAATTATTGATATAAAAAAAGTGCATTAATCATAATATTCCTCCGCTGCGCAGAGTTTACAACTTTGAGAAAATAAATAATTTGGGCTGCAAAAACGCAAAAACACATATTACGTCGCAGCTTAAGGATATGATTACAAAAATTTTAATCATGGTTAAAGACGGTGATTTCAACGGTTTTCAAAACATAACCTACAAAAAATGATCAGGATTTCTTCCGACCATAATTACTTAATTACGGTTTTTTTATTATCTGCGAAAATGTTTTACTGCAGATGTAATCTTCCCTAAAAACAATACGTTCAAATTGTTTTATTCGAACAGCAAGTCTACAGGTGAATTTAGAAAAAAACTTTTCATAACACCTTGAAGAATATAAAAATCCCTCAGGAATTAATAAAATTGATTCTTATAAAGCGAGCTTCATCAGCGGCTTTACCGCTGTTATTTACTCCTTAAATTTTTTGCAATTTGTATGATAAAACTTTGCGTTTTAAAAATAAATTACGCAATTTCCTTAAGAACTAAATCGGGATTCTCTCGGTTTAGATTCCTTCGGAAAGACAAACTGTGCGCTGAGAGTTCTATAGATATTGAAAGTAAATTACAGATTTTCATTCAATAATTCCGACAGCCTCTTTGTCATTGATTTCATCGAATCTTCGATTTCCGGAGGAATCTTAACAGCGAATTTTACAATGAAGTTTATATTTCTTCAGAAATCAATAATAAAATGAAGACAGTGACGAACTGTGCGTAAAAAACCTTGATATTTAAATAGATTCTGTTTTTTTTCAACGCAAAGTTTTAATTAAATAATGAATAGTAAAGTAGAATAGAACGGAATCAATGAAATTGATTCTTATGATTTTGCAGAAGAAACAAAAAAGTTGTTAATTTTTTTAAAGGGCTCAATAGAGAAGAGTAGAATCAATCGCAATTTAATTGAGAATTATGCCATATTAGAAAAATGTTATTACTGAGAAAGAACGAATATTCTGATCTAATCCAAGATTGGAGAAATGATTTTTTTTATGGCAGAACGAATAATTTGTACGTAAATTTAAGCAGAAGGACAATTTAGTCGTGTAATTAAAAATCCTTTAAAATAAAAAAATATGACCGAATTAGAATTAAAAGATATCCTTGAATTATGCAATAAAGCAACGAAATCTCCATGGACTTCTTATGTTGAAGGGCGAGATTTTGATTCCGGTTCAAGTTTTATAATGACTGGAAGTGAAAATGATAGAGATTACGATATTGAATTTGTGCAAATTAAAACTGAAGATTTAGACTTTATAGCTATGGCAAGAAATGTAATTCCTTTGTTAATCAACGAAATAATTCGGCTAAGACCGGAAAAAATCTAATTTACTACAGTTAAAGTAATATTTAAAAGCTATGGAAATGAAAGGTTTCGGTAGAGAGCTAGTTCTTTCTTTGAACAAGGTTGTTGATATTTTCGGAATTGATGGCTTAGATATTTAGACAACAAACAAGCAGATATTATCTTGAAAGTCATCCAAAAAGTCATAGAAGAATAGGCTAATAACAAATTATTATGACATGTTATGATGATGTTTACTATAGGTCTCCTCGTTACGCATAGTTTGCAAATTTGAGAAAATAAATAATTTGGGCCGCAAAGCTGCAAAAACATGCATTAAGGCACAGTTTTACTACAATTTTAATCGTATTTAAAGAATATATTCATTTTGTGAAAAAAGTGTTATGAAATTTCAATAAATTGTACTTTTAGGGTATGAAAAGTCGTAAAATTTTAGAAGATTAAACTTACTCTGATAGCTCAATTGGTTTTACGTTGGGTGATGCAGGAAGAATGGGAGCTAATTTCATATCTATTGTAGGAAGCGGGCTTGATATTTATGAAGGTGCAAGAGACGGAAATTGTGTGAGTTTTTGAAATCGGACTTACTAAAGACGGTATAATTAGCCATAGATTTTTCAGACCTGTTAAATAGCCAAACAATGAAATACTTAGTTATAGATGCTGCATTAAGTGGTACAGGAATTAGAGATAAGTACGAAGGTGGCTATATAGACCCTGAATACTTAGGTTTAAGTTTGTCAGCCAAGCAAAGATTAGAGCAGTGGTTGTCAAAATATGAAAACGAGCATTACAATGGTTTTACTAATGATAACATTATTAATGAGCTTGACCAAGAAGGAAAAGAAATAGCTTTAATAATTAAAAATGAATTGTCTGAAGTGAAAATAGAATACTTCTCTGATGCACGATTGACAGAAGAAATGATTTAAACAACAAAGCCACAGATTAGGTGGCTTTTGTTATTTTATAATGTAGATGCATTTTTAGCGAAGAAATCTTTAAATTTTTTATTGGACCGCTGCGCAAAGTTTGCAACTTTGAGAAAGTAAATAAACCCATCGCAATAGCGATGGATTTATTATTGTAAAAAAAAATAGTACATGGCAAAAAACATACAATCATTTGATAATCAACAAAATAAGGTGTTTTTTTACTTGTGTAAATGACTGATATTTATTAACTTAGAGGATGTTTCCTAAGCATTCAACTAAACACGCAAATACCGATGCGCAAGAAATTGAAGGCTTGGAAGCTGAATTATTGAATGACAGTGAAACAAGTGTGTCACCTGCAAGTTTTGATAATACACCAAGGATACGACGGAGCTGCACAAGTATATGCAAATGCCTGATATTTTGGTATAGCAGCAACACAAGGAATACAAAAGGTAGTGATGCAGGGTCAATCTAATCAGTAAAATAGCTCTAACAGCTTAAGTGGTTTCACGTTGGGTGATGCAGGAAGAATGGGAGCTAATTTCATATCTGTTGTAGGAAGTGGCTTGATATTTATGAAGGTGCAAGAGACGGAAATTGGGTGGGCCTGTGCTAAAATTGCAGAGGATTTTAAATAGTCATTTAAAGCAAATAAAATAGAATAAGTAATGCAAAAAATAATAAGAAGAGGTAAGTATAGATATGATGGTGATCATTTTGAAAAAATTATAATTGTTGAGCAAGATTGGGATGAATTTTATGAAGAAGGTTACAGTGACTTTTTACCTAATCTTAACGACAAAGGGCTTGTATACTTTATACATTTTAGTGATTTTTGGCTTAATGAATATGGCAATATTTCTTCAAGAAGCATATCTATTCCCTTTTTATCTGAAATAGAGGCAGTAGAATATGCAATGCTAAATGTTACTGATTTAAGTTGGGAGTAGATAAACAAGGATAAAAAACTCACCGCTGCGCAAAATTTACAACTTTGAGAAAGTAAATAACCCTATTGCAATAGCGATGGGTTTATTAATGTAACAAAAAAAATAGTACATGACAAAAAACTGTAACGGCTCTGCCGCTGTTCTTTGCTCCTCAAATTTTGCAATTTGCATTAAAAAAATTCTGCAATTTTCTTGAGAACTAAATCGGAATGCTCTTGGCTTAGATTCCTTCGGAAATGACAAACTGTGCGCTGAGAGTTGAGTCTTTTTTATGAGTGTTGAAATAGTAATTCATTCAGTAATTCCAACAGGCTCTCTTTCATTCCGAAGTAATCGTGTTAGATGTACCCGCTGTGCAAAGTTTGCAACTTTAAGAAAGTAAATAACCCTATTGCAATAGCGATGGGTTTATTATTGTAAAAAAAAATTAGTACATGACAAAAACCTATAACTCTTTGAAAATCAGTAAAATAAGGTGGTTTTTTACTTATGTAAATGACTGATATTTAGTAACTTAGAGGATGTTTTCTAGGCATTCAACTAAGCATACAAATACCGATGCGCGAGAAATTGAAGGCTTATAAGCTGAATTATTGAATGAAAGTGAAACAGGTTTATCACCTGCAATATTACAGAAAATATTAAAATAATTTTATGATTAAAAAAAATATTTTAATTTCAATTTTCACCCGCAAAGGTGGTGAAGGGATTAATACAAAAATGATTACAGAAGATTTAAATTTATTAAATAAAGTTAATTCTAAAATTAAAGAAAACGAAAATCCACTTCTTATCTACTTTATCAATGATGAAAATTGGACTTTATTTACAGATATTAAAATACTTATTAATGAGAAAAGTCAATTAAAGGAATTGTTGTATAATCAACTTATGAATGTAAAGCCAGCTTTGTCTGCTGAAATAAAAAATGGTATAACTGAAACAAACGATTTCACAAAACTTTTATTGACTTTCAAAGATAAATCATCCATAATTATTTCTGTAGAAAAAGGTCTTCCCTTTAAAGGAATCTATCAAATGCTGCACTATGTATCATCAATGAGCGAATAAGTGATTATTTAAAAATAATGATAGTGAGAAAATTAGTAATACGTACAGAAATTATTTTTTAAATAATGTTGCTGAATATTTTAATTTTCAACTATCAACTATCAACTATCAATGGAAGTAGAATATCATTTTGACTAACTGATAGTAACAGTAGTACTTTTCTGAGTTTAAAACCTTAAATTCTGTTGAAATTGGAAGCTTAAATATTGCTGAAATAAAAATAGTAGAATGGGATTTTTCATTAATAAAGTAAAAATTTGGACAAAATTTAAAATAGGCGCTTTCCCTGATACAATTGATTCAGAAGAAATGATTGCTAAAAAAAGTGTAATAATCGTATTACTCTTTTAAACAATAA
>NZ_JBXUGI010000028.1:0-18305 GCF_057180465.1 Chryseobacterium sp. HNCC26DJ238 | reverse complement strand
TTTTTTATACATGATTTCAAAATCGATAATCATGAATTTAATAAACAACTCTCTACATAATACTAAAAATTAATATCACAAAAAAGTGAAATTATAAGTTGTTCTGTTATTTGTAGATTATTTTAATAATATTTTAATATTTGAATCAATATAATGGAATATATTTTATAAATTTGCGCATTTAATAATAGAAATGAAAAAAAATACTCTACCTCTTTTATTTGCAGTATTCACTATCCTACCTGCATCAAGGTTGTTTTCTCAAGAGAATCAAAAACTTATTAAGGATTACATTTCATCAACACAAATCCGAGATTATAAAAAGTCTGATCTGAGTAATTTTATAATTGATAATATAGATGATTCAAAATCTTTAAATGGAAACATCGTTAAATTTCAACAGACTTATAAGGGCTATCCTGTTTATAACGCAGTAGGTACAGCACTGATAAAAGATCAGAAAATAGTTTATTATTCAGAAAACTTTGTAAAAAATTATGCTAATTCGTATAATAATTTTGCAGGTATCACTAAAGAGGCTGCTTTGCATAAGATTGCCGGTGAAATCAAAAAAGATGACATTTCTAATTTCACTATTATAGACTATTCGGATAGAGAATTAAATCATAAAAGATTTGCCAAACAGAGACTTGTTTATGTTTTAGATCAGGAAAATCTAAAGTTTGCCTACGAGTTTAGTTTAAGAGAACCAAAATCTCCTAATTATTGGAATATATTGGTCGATGCACAGTCAGGTGAAATCATCAGAAAAGAGAATTTAAATTTGTCATGCAGCTTTCATCCTGGTGCATTTAATCATGATCATTCATCTGAGAATTTCGTAGGACCGGCAGCCGAAGGTTCAAAAAGTTCTTTTTCTTTATTGCTTCCGGATAATTCTTCTTATAATGTTTTTGCATTACCTATTGAAGCACCTACTTTTGGAACAAGATCAATACTTACAAACCCATGGACTGCTGCTTCACCTGAAGGATGGCACTCTACCGGAAGTATTCACTATACGATTACACGAGGTAATAATGTTTATGCGTATGAAGATATGGCAGATGCTGATGTTCCGGGATATTCGCCTGATGGTGGTACAGCAAGAAATTTTAATTTTCCATTCAGTATCACAGGAGATCCTTACAGCAGTATGGATGCATCTATTACCAATTTATTTTATCTTAATAACAGAATACATGATGTGTTTTATAAATTTGGATTTACTGAGTCTTCTAAGAATTTTCAGCAGAATAATTTTGGAAACGGGGGTATTGGTAATGATTATGTAGAAGCAGAAGGGCTTGATGGGGGAGGAATAAATAATGCGAATTTTGCTACACCAGCAGAGGGTAACAAACCTTATATGCAGATGTATTTATGGTCTACCGTAAACAGATATTTTTTCTATAATGCTCCAGGCTCAGCTGTTAATCGTGCGCCCGGAGTTGGAATAGCCCAATTTGGTCTGCCTTTAGATGCAACAGGAATTACTGGTAATGTACAGTTGTCATCTGTTTTAGATGGCTGTACATCTTTGCCGACCGGTTCACTTACAGGTAAAATCGGTTTAATTGAAAGGGGAACCTGTGCTTTTACAGAGAAAGTGAAAAATGCTCAGAATGCAGGTGCTGTCGCAGCAATTATTTATAATACACCAACTTCCGGTGCTTTGGGAGGTATGTCGGGTACCGATGCTACAGTTACAATTCCGTCCGTCTTAATCTCAAATACAGAAGGTGAATATATAAAATCTCAATTGGCTGTAAACACCACCGTAAACGTTACTCTGAAAGACGATCCGGCAACGTCGGTAACTCCGGATGGAAGTTTTGACAACGGAATCGTAACCCATGAATATGGTCATGGTATTTCTACAAGACTTACAGGTAATGGCTCAAGCTGTCTGTCTACTAATCAAAGCAGAGAACAAATGGGTGAGGGTTGGTCTGATTTTTTTGCACTTATGTTAACAAACAAACCGGGGGATAACGCCGGAGTAGCAAGAGGAACAGGAACTTATGCCAGTGGACAGGGTATTTCAGGAGGCGGAATAAGACCTGCCAAATATTCCCCTAATTTTGCAATTAATGATTATACATATGGAGATACCAATGGGATGCAGTATAATACAAGTTCAGGCGTAGCGACAGATGTTCACTCGATCGGTTTTGTGTGGGCAACCATGCTTTGGGATTTGCATTGGGACTATGTGGCAAAATATGGTTATTCATCTGATGTTACAGCAAATACTACTAATGGAAGCTCAAGAGTACTGCAATTGGTAACAAATGCTTTAAAGCTTCAGGTATGTAATCCTACATTTGTAAATGGCCGAGATGCTATTTTAGCTGCTGAGCTGGCTACAACTCAGGGTGCAGACAGATGTATGATCTGGAGAGCATTTGCAAAAAGAGGTTTAGGTGTTAATGCTTCTGCGGGAGTTAAAACAAATATTAATGATCAGGTAGAAGATTTTACAGCTCCTGCAGAATGTGTATTATCTACTAACGAGACTGAATCTGTTAAGAATAATGTTATCTCAATATATCCGAATCCTGCTAAAAATGAATTTTTCATTAAATTCCCTGCCAGCACTTTAGGGAAAGTAAATGTTGAAATTTACGATATGTCAGGAAAATTGGTCTCTACAGAAAATAAAATTTCTCCTGATTCTAAAAAATCAATCTCTACAAATCAATTGGTTAATGGAACATATCTTGTCAAAGTAAAAGGATTAGGAATTGACACAACAACAAAAGTGATTGTAAGTAAATAAAAACTGTAATCTTTTTTAATAATGTATGACTATCTCATTTTTGAGGTAGTCTTTTTTATTCTTCATTTGAGTTTTATCTGATTGAAGAGAATTTTATAGGTGATTCCGTAAAATGTTTATATTTTTATAATTACCAATAACTTGAATTATGGAGATCAATTGTACCAATAAGTTAAAAACTAAAAATATTAAAATTCTGTTTGTATTTTTTGCTCTGATTCCTTATTCCTTTTCTTCACAACAACAACAACAACAACAACAACAACAAAATAAGAGGTTAATCAAAAATTATATTCTTACAACACAGATACAGGATTTCAAAAAGCCAGATTTGATAGATTTTGATATAGATCATATTGATCAATCAGAATCTTTAGGGGGAGAGATTGTAAAAATTCAGCAGAAATTTAATGATTATCCAATTTACAATGCGGTAGGAACTGCAATGATTAGAAATGGAAAAATTATCAACTTTTCAGATTCATTTTCTAAAAATTATCAATATTCAACATCAAATACTCCATCAGTTACTCAGAAAAAAGCGCTTGAAAAAATCGCTGAAGCTTTAGCAAATGAGGATATCATAAATTTCACTGTGGTTACTGGTTCTTCTTCTGAACCTGCTCATAAAAAATTCGTCAGGCAAAATTTTACGTTTGTGGAAGCTGATAACAGTTTAAGGTTTGCTTATCAGTTTTATGTGCACGAGCCAAAATCTCAAAAATCATGGAATATTTTAGTTGATGCCAATACCGGGGAAATCCTTCATAAAGATAATCTTACTTTATCATGTGATTTTCATCCGGATGCTTACGTCCAGAATCATTCAGATAAAAACAGTTCTGAATTCTCAGATAGCCCACATTTTTTCTCTTCCATTCAATTACCGGATAATGCATCCTATCATGTGTTTCCACTTCCTGTAGAAGCTCCTACTTTTGGGAGCAGATCAATTCTTAACAATCCCTGGGTCTTGTCTTCATCACCGGAGGGCTGGCATTCAGACGGTGTCAGTCACTTCACCATCACAAGAGGGAATAATGTTTATGCTTATGAAGATACTGCAAACTCAAATCAACCGGGATATTCTCCTGACGGCGGTCTCAACAGGAATTTCAATTTCCCTTTTGCGATCAGTAGCACTCCTTCTTCCAACAGGGATGCTTCAATTACCAATTTATTTTATATAAATAACAGAGTACACGATATTTTTTACCAATTCGGATTTACAGAATCTGCAAGAAATTTTCAGCAGAACAACTTTGGAAAAGGCGGTGCAGGAAATGATTATGTAATCGCAGAATCGCAGGATGGCGGAGGTTTGAATAATGCTAATTTCACAACCCCTTCGGACGGTAATAAGCCTTTGATGCAGATGTATCTGTGGTCTAAAGTCAACAGATATTTTTTTTATAATGCCCCGCTGTCTGCAGTTCCCAGAATTCCTCAGGCAAATCCTGCTCAGTTTGGTCCGCAGCTTAATGGAACCGGAATTACAGGTGATGTTGCCCTATCTCCTGTAATTAATGGCTGTACTGCACTATCTTCAGGTTTTTTAGCAGGTAAAATAGGACTTGTAGAACGTGGAGGCACTTCAGGTTGTACATTCGCTGTGAAAGTAAAAAATGCTCAGAATGCAGGTGCGATCGCTGTAATTATTTATAATAATGCTGCTGCAGTTAATTTTCCATCTTCAATGGGAGGGGTGGATGCAATGATAACAATACCTTCAGTGTTGATAACAAATAGTGAAGGGGAATATATTAAAAACCAGTTAAGTAATGCTATAACTGTAAATGTAACATTAAAAAGTGATCCTGCAACTGCGGTGACACCCGATGGAAGTTTTGATAATGGCATCATTACTCATGAATATGGGCACGGTATCTCAAACAGGCTTACAGGAAATGGTTTCACATGCCTTTTAAAAACTCAAAGCAAAGAACAGATGGGCGAAGGCTGGTCAGATTTTTTTGCATTAATGCTTACCAACAGTCCGAATGACAATGCAAATGTCCCGAGAAGTGTCGGGACTTATGCAAGCGGGCAGTCAACGAATGGAGCAGGGTTGAGGTCTGCTAAATATTCTCCTGATTTTTCAGTCAATGATTATACTTATGGGGATACCAATGGGATGGAGATTGAAGAAAATTTTGAAATAGTTCCCGATGTACACAGAATAGGATTTGTATGGGCATCCATGCTGTGGGATCTTCATTGGCAGTATGCTGCAAAGTATGGATATGCTTCTGATGTCACCTCAGATAAGAGCAGTGGGAGTTCCCGCGTTTTACAGTTGGTCACAGATGCACTTAAATTACAGGCGTGCAATCCTACATTTGTGGAAGGGCGTAATGCAATTTTGGCTGCAGAAATGCTTACGAGTAAAGGGGAAAACCGGTGTATGATCTGGAAGACTTTTGCAAGAAGAGGTTTAGGCCTGAATGCTCTTTCAGGAAATAAAATGAATATCAATGATCAGATAGAAGATTTCTCAGTTCCTGAAGATTGTAAGGAAGGAAATTCAGGAGTTTCAATCGATAAAGGGCTTATCGCTATCTATCCCAATCCTGCAAAAGATGAATTTTTTATCTACCTGAAAGGTTACACCGTGGGAAAAGTTCATGTCGAGATTTATGATATGTCAGGAAAATTAATCATTTCAGAAAATATGTTTTCACCGGACTCAAGAATTCCGGTATCTACCAAAGATTTTGAAAATGGAGTATATGTGGTAAAACTCAACGGTGTCGGAATTGATGTTACTTCAAAAATAATTGTAAAAAAATAGTATAGAATCAGAATCCTCCTTCTTATCCGGGTTACAGATTGTACGGTGTTTATTTAATATTGAAATTTATTCAAACAAATTTTTATATCGTACCTTTGCCGGCTGTAAAAAAGGTTATGGAGAAGAAGAATATAGTAAAAGGGGTTTTATTTGTAGGCATTGGAGCAAGTATATATGGGATGTTGGCAACTTTTGTAAAGATGTCCTATAAAGAAGGTTTTACGACTTCAGAAGTTACCACTGCGCAGTTTGTAATTGGTTTTTTAGGATTATTGGTTTTAAATTTCATTCAGACCATTACTTCGAAAAAAGCATTGGCGTCGCCAAGCTCAAAAGATATTAAAATGTTGATGCTGGCCGGGACTTCTATGGGATTTACCAGCCTTTTCTACTATATTTCCGTTCAGTATATTAATGTGTCGATTGCTATTGTACTGTTGATGCAGTCTGTCTGGTTCAGTGTTGTAGTAGAAACTTTTCTGACAAAAAAACTGCCTAAGATAAGAAAGGTTGTTTCTGTAATTATTGTTTTACTGGGTACTGTTTTAGCGACCAATCTTATTAATCTGGAAGTTAAAATAGACTGGCATGGTGTGTTTTGGGGAATATTGGCGGCTGCGTCGTTTACCATGACGATGTTTACCTCAAATACTTTAGCAACAGATTTACCGGTTTTTAGAAAAAGTATTATTATGCTTTCAGGCGGGGCAGTAATAATCCTGTTGTTTTTGTTTTTTGCACAGATTGGACCGTTATATTCTGAGAGTTTAAAATCAGTCTATCTGAATTTTACTGAAAACACCCAGCACATCAGACCATTTGATTATTCTATTTTTTGGAAATATGGATTTATTTTAGCCCTTTTCGGCACTATTATTCCGCCGATTCTTTTTAATCTCGGATTTCCAAATACCGGCCTGGGGTTGGGGAGTATTATCTCATCATTAGAACTTCCGGTGTCTGTGACCATGGCGTATGTTCTTTTAGGAGAACAGGTTTTAATGATTCAGTGGAT
Organism: Chryseobacterium sp. HNCC26DJ238; assembly: GCF_057180465.1. NCBI lineage: Bacteria > Pseudomonadati > Bacteroidota > Flavobacteriia > Flavobacteriales > Weeksellaceae > Chryseobacterium > Chryseobacterium sp. HNCC26DJ238. Next base: position 11,717 of record NZ_JBXUGI010000028.1, on the reverse strand, counting down.
AGGAATTATCCTGATATTATTTGCAATTGTTCTGATGAACCTGCCTTCAAAAAAAAGAAGTACCGCAGCGCAGTTTTCTTAATAAAATATAAATTAATAACAGATCATACAGAAAACCGTTCTTTTGGAACGGTTTTTTTTACATTTATACTAAATAAATTTCATGAAATATTTTAAAACTACTTTAGCTGTTATCTTGGTGTCGGCAGCATCAGTTTCTATGTTTGCTCAGGTAAAACCATTGGATGCAATGCTTACCAATTACCAATATCCTTTCAAAGTCTATTTTAAAGATTTAAATTCTCAGAAGGAAAATCTGAAAATGGCTTATATGGATGTCAAACCTAAAAAAGCAAACGGGAAAACTGTCATACTTTTACATGGAAAAAACTTTAATGGAGCTTACTGGGAAAAAACAGCAAAAGATTTATCAGATAAAGGTTTTAGGGTGATTATTCCGGATCAGATTGGTTTTGGAAAGTCTTCGAAACCTCAAAGCTATCAGTTTTCATTTGCTCAGTTAGCAAGCAATACAAAATCTGTTTTAGATGATTTAAAGATTGACAAAATTATTGTTCTCGGGCATTCAATGGGTGGAATGGTAGCCACTAGATTCACTCTGATGTATCCTGAAACTGTAGAAAAATTAATTCTCGAAAATCCGATCGGTTTGGAAGATTATAAAACTTTAGCGAAATATCAAACTGTTGATGAAGCCTATCAGTCTGAATTGAAAAATACTGCAGAAACTTACAAAAATTATCAGTTGAAATTTTATTACGACAATCAATGGAAAGCAGAATACCAACCCTGGCTGGATCTCATTGCTGGCTGGACTTTGCACAAAGACTATCCACAGGTTGCCTGGAATGCAGCATTGACCAGTGATATCATCTTTAATCAACCTGTATTTTACGAATTCAAAGACATCAAAACTCCAACTTTACTGATTATTGGTACCAGAGACCGTACGGCGATTGGAAAAGACCGTGCTCCTAAAGAAATTCAGCCAACGATGGGACAATACCAGGAACTGGGGAAAAAGACACAGCAGCAGATTGCAGGATCACAATTAGTTGAGCTTGAAAATGTCGGTCACCTGCCTCATATCGAAGTCTACGATAAATTCTGGACTGCTTTATATCAATTTATTAAGTAGGATGATGAATGTCAGAAGTTTACCAGATTTGCAATGAACTTTATATGATGTTATAAGAATTAATCTCCTCTGAATTTTTGAAGGGGGTGATTTTTAAAAAGTTTTTTTTCCTGGCTCCGATTGCAGAGGAAATCCTTTTTCTGAAAAAAGATTGCAACGAAAAGCGGGAATAGCTCCTTAAAACAATTATGCTTCAAAAAATAAAAAGAGACTGCTAATTTTAGCAATCTCTTTCTGTATGTGTTGTTGTCTGAATTATTTCTTCTTGTAAGCAGCGTCTTTAATTCTTGCTTTTTTACCTCTAAGGTCTCTGAAGTAGTAAATTCTTGATCTTCTTACTTTACCTCTTCTGTCAACTTCGATTTTTTGAAGTGCCGGCATGTTGATAGGGAAAACTCTCTCTACACCTACATCACCACTCATTTTTCTGATGGTAAAAGTCTTTGTAGAACCTGTACCTCTTAATTGGATTACAGTTCCTTTGAAGAACTGAGTTCTTGTTTTTTGACCTTCTTTAATTTCGTAATACACAGTGATCGTATCACCGGCTTTGAATTCAGGGAATTCTTTTTTTGTAATGTACTTGTCCTGTACGTACTTTAATAAATCCATTATTAATAAAATAAAATGTGTTACGCTAAGCAACTTACACGGACTTCGTCAGAGGTTGAATAACAGGTTGCAAATATATGAAATAGTTTTTTAATATGCCAAATAATTTATAGTACTAAAAAAGCTGTTTTTTAAGAATTTTTCAGATGAAAATTAACAGTTGCTTATCATTAAAGTCATTTTGAATTTACAGGTGAAATTTATATTTGCCGCATATAAGATCTTATGATTCTTTAATAATCCAACTCAACTAAAAATGATTATGAAACACTATCTATTCTTTCTGCTCTTTGTCTTCCAGTTTAATGATGCTCAGGTTTTGTTCCCGTACCTGCAAAATCCTGCGCACAATTCTATGATAGTCAACTGGAAGACAGGCTCCAACAATGAAACAACGGTTCTTTACGGAAGCTCTCCTTCAAACCTGAATGTAACAGTAACAGGAACGACCAATGTATTTTCTGATACGGGATACAATAATAATTACTACTACCACACTGCAAAGATTACAAACTTACAGCCCAATACAAAGTATTACTATAAAATTAAAACTGGAGCCGACGAATCTGCAGTCTACAGTTTCAGGACACTCCCTCTTCCGGGACAGCCTGCAACTTCTGACGGTAAAATACGCTTTCTGATTATGGGAGATAACCAGATCAAAGCCGAACCCCGATATGATTCACTAAATTATAAAGCGTATAAAAAGCTAAAGCAAAAGTTCGGGATTAATTCAGATCCTTCAGATAATATTGCTTTGACATTTATGGTAGGAGATCAGGTTGACGTAGGAACGTTGGATCATTATGAGAATGTTCATTTTAAGAAAAACCGAAAACTGTCACCTTACCTTCCGATACTGACAACAGTCGGAAACCACGAAACGTACGGTACTTTGGGAATGAATTCTTATTATGCGCATTTTAATATTGATGAAATAAAATATAAAAATATAACATCAGGGAACGAAAACTATTATGCACAGCAAGCTGGTAATGTATTGTTTATCAGTTTAAGTTCCGAACATACAGGACCGGCACAGCAAACCTGGCTTCAGCAGATTTTAAATGAAGCCAATAACGATACAACAGTTGACTGGATTATCTCATTGAGTCACAGACCTTATCAGGCTGAGCAGTATGTAGGCGATATTTCTACCTGGGTAAGAAATAATGCAGTACCGCTTTTAGCAGGCTCTGATAAATATCTGATGCACGTAGGAGCTCATCATCATCTCTATCACAGAGGTCAGTTGAAAAACACGCCAAATTACCAGATAATTTCGGGAGGAACGGCTTGGGATCAATATTGGGGAATGTCAACCGAGCAGGATTTTGATGATGTTCAGAAAACATTGACCGACTGGACTTATCAAATTATCGAAGTTGACGTTGCCAACGGAAAAGTGGATATTGAAAGTTATTCTATTGGGGGTATTTATACTCAAAAAGATAACGTACTCATTGACTCATTCCACCGATACAAAAATAAACCTAAACCACAAAAGCCTGTAATCACGAATACATTTTCGGGACCTGTGACTTTGCCTTTAACATTAAACGGGAGTGTATTTTCTTCTCCGGTTAATGAACTTCTGAATACCACACAGTTTGTCGTAAGCAAGGCGGCTGACTTCTCGGTAATTGAAAAAGAATTTTACAGAGATTATGAAAACTGGTTTGGCAAAGACGGAAATGGCAATCCTGATATCACCAAAAACCTGAATGCCAATATAGATATTACAAAAGTAAATTTTGCTGCGAACTCTATAACCAACGGAATATATTATGTGAAAACCCGTTATCGGGACAGAAACATGGAATGGAGTGACTGGAGCGATGTGAAACAGTTTGAAGTGACAGGAAGCGTAGTTTCAAACCCGACTTTTACCTTAAACAAAACAGAATATCTGCAGTCTGAAGTAATTACGGCTGTTTATAATGACGGTCCCGGAAATCAGCAGGATTGGGTAGGGCTGTACAAAAAAGGACAGAATCCATCTGCTGTAACTTCTCAGGGGTTTGTCTATACCAACGGGCAGACTTCGGGAGTGGCGACTTTTCCAAATGGTCTGGCAGCGAAAGGTCAGTATTTTGCCGGATTTTTTGCCAATAATGGATATACGGAAATAGCACCCCGGAAAAACTTTTATGTAGGCCCTAAAACTGTGCTTCAGACGACTGCTGACGCATATCCTGTTGGTGGAACTGTGACTGTTAACTTTACTAACGGGCCCAATTTAGTAAAGGACTGGATCGGAATTTATAAAATGGGACAGGTACCGGGTCCCACTCCGGCATCAAAATGGAGCTATGTGACAACTGCTTCGGGAGTTCTTAATTTTACAGGCCTTTCAAAAGGATATTATTATGCTCAATATTTTCTTGAAGACGGATATACGACAGTAGGAGAGAAGGTTTTCTTCAAAGTAGGTGATATCGTTACAGAACTGTGGATTAATAAACCAGTCTATACATTAGGTGAAAATATTTCTGCATCCTGGACAGATTCTCCCGGGATCATCAAAGACTGGTTAGGAATTTATCCGCAAAATATATCTGTTCCGGATGATAACTTTATTTCATACACCTATTTTGACGGAGTTACTCAAGGTACAAAAATTATTCAGGGAGCAGGCGTTCCTGCTGCTGCCGGAAATTATTATATGGTCATGTTCACCAATGATTCTTACACGGAAGTTTCTAACAGAGTACAGTTTCAGGTTACCTCAGGAAATTTGGGCACTGATGAAACGACGAATAAAACCGAAAAAAATGTGATCCTGTATCCCAATCCATCGAAACCGGGGCAGCCAACATTTATCAAAAGTGATTATCCTATAGAAAAAATTGAATTGTTATCACCAGCAGGTCAATTGTTATATAAATCTGAAAACGTACAGAATCAACGTTTTTCACTAGTCAACGAAAACCTGCCCAAAGGTGTTTATTTTGTCAAAGTATACACCCGGAAATTATTTACATTAAAATTGATTGTCGAATAGAAAGATAACAAATAACTGATAAAGAGCGGAACCTGCGTTTCCGCTCTTTTTTGTTTAAAACACCTTACAGATCGTGTTTGTATCTGGAATTTTTTTTATATGTACCGGAAATAAATTGAATACTGTGGGTATAATAAAAATGTTTAAATTTAGAACTGAAAAAATTTACATATTTCATGATAGATAAAAGAGTAAAAAATGCATCTGAAGCTATTGAAGGAATTAAAGACGGAATGACCCTGATGCTTGGTGGATTTGGTCTTTGTGGAATTCCTGAAAATTCAATCAAAGCTTTAGTAGGTAGTGATGTAAAAGATTTAACGTGCATTTCAAACAATGCGGGAGTAGATGATTTTGGTTTGGGATTGTTACTTCAGAAAAAGCAGATCAAAAAAATGATCTCTTCATACGTGGGTGAGAACGCAGAATTCGAAAGACAGATGCTTTCAGGTGAACTGGATGTAGAGCTGACACCACAGGGAACATTAGCCGAAAAATGCAGAGCCGCTCAGGCCGGAATTCCGGCATTCTATACCCCTGCAGGTTTCGGAACTGAAGTTGCAGAAGGGAAGGAAGTAAAAGATTTCAATGGAAAACCACATATACTCGAACATGCTTATGATGCAGATTATTCTATTGTAAAAGCATGGAAAGGAGATTATGCAGGAAATTTAATTTTTAAAGGTTCAGCAAGAAACTTCAACCATCCAATGGCTGGTGCAGGAAAAATTACTATTGCTGAAGTAGAAGAATTAGTGGCACCAGGCGAATTGGATCCTAACCAGATTCATATTCCGGGAATTATGGTTCAGAGAATCTTTCAGGGAGAAGTATTTGAAAAAAGAATCGAACAGAGAACGGTGAGACAAAAAGTATGATCCAATATATTCTTACATCACTGTTCGGATTAAAACAGTAGAATTTTCAATAAAATTTCTACACGCTCTGTGTCTAAAAAAGTAGTTTAATCTACATATTCATCAATTTCAAATAATACTTATGTTAAGTAAAGAAGATATAGCAAAAAGAATTTCAAAAGAAGTCAAAGACGGATATTATGTTAATCTTGGAATTGGTATTCCAACACTGGTAGCTAACTATGTTCCCGATAATCTCTCAGTAGAATTTCAAAGTGAAAACGGAGTTTTGGGAATGGGGCCTTTTCCTTTTGACGGGGAAGAAGATGCTGACCTTATTAATGCAGGTAAACAGACGATTACTATTCTTGATGGTGGTTCATTTTTCGATTCTGCTTTCAGTTTCGGGATGATCAGAAGCCAGAAAGTTGATTTAACAATCCTTGGAGCAATGGAAGTCTCCGAAAATGGAGATATAGCCAACTGGAAAATTCCGGGAAAAATGGTGAAAGGAATGGGAGGTGCCATGGATCTGGTAGCTTCAGCCGAAAACATTATCGTTGCAATGATGCATGTTAACAAAGCAGGAGAGAGTAAAATTCTCAAAAAATGCACACTTCCGCTTACAGGGATCAACTGTGTGAAAAAAGTGGTAACCGAACTGGCAGTTCTGGATGTAACTCCAGCCGGATTCAGACTCGTTGAAAGAGCTCCAGGAGTTTCCGTAGAACACATTATCAAATCGACGGAAGCGGATTTAATCATAGAAGGCGAAATTCCTGAAATGCAATTTTAAATAAAATCAAAAACCTTGTTACACTGACAAGGTTTTTTTATTGAAAAATCTCAATACAAACTAAACTGACATAGTAAATCGCAGCGTCAGGAAAATAAGTTCTGTCAATGTTAAGAAAATTCCACTGTTTGAAGTGCGACAATGATTCTGATTTGAAGAACAAATACCGAACCCGCGCAAGTTTTAGAATTTTTAGTTTGCAGATTTTATTTTTAGCGGAGAGATCCAGGTCTTGAATTTTTTGGTTCTTTTGTTTCAAGACAAAAGAACTATCTTCCATCCTGCGCCCCGAAAACCTTCTGCAGAATACCGGTTGTTCTCATCACAGAATTATTTCTGATCCCACTTTCCTTTTCAGCAACCATTTTAAAAACACCATTAATGGTTTCATTGGTAACATACTCATTGAGATCAGTTGAAACGGCCTGTCCGGTCAATGTATTGTATTTAGAAATCAGATTGGTCCAGACTTTGTCAGCACCAACTTTTCCAAGTGATGCCTTCACTTTTGGCTGAAAAGCAGTAAAAAGTTGTGTCTGTGTTTTTGTCTGAAGATAATTGGTGGCGGCATTATTACTTCCCAATAATATATTTTTTGCATCTGTGATCGTCATGGAGGTAATTGCGCTGGTAAAAATAGGTGCGGCTTCAGATACTGCATCTTCAGCTGCCCTGTTTAATAATTTTACACCCTGATCAGCCAGGCTTCCCAATCCGAATGCACGGAGTTTGGTGTCGATTACCCTCAATTTTTCAGGCATCAGAATTTTAACTGCTTCATTTTTCAGAAACCCGTCAGTGACCCCTAGTTTTTTCACCCCTTCAGTAACACCCAGACTCAAGGCTTCCTTTAAACCTGATGAAACCTGGGTTGATGTCAGACTGTTAATATTGGAGCCTGGTGATTTTGTCGTCGTTGAGATTGTTGTTGAAGAATTTGTTGTCGTTTTTGTTTTTACAGGACTGTTAAGGTCAACGCCTGTGCGGTCTTTCACGGCCGCTTTAAAAACATCTAAGATCTGAGCTTTGGCAGAAACTGATAAGAGCAGTCCGGCTGCTATAAAAAAAGTTTTTTTCATCGTTTATAATTCTGCAAAATTAGATATTTTCAAATGTAAAAAGTTAAATCATAGACCGAAATTTTCAGAAAATAATTATATTCGCTAAAATCTAAACTCCATAAGATGCTTCGTATTTTCCCGGTCTTCTTTATCTTTATTTCAAGTCTCTTTTTATCTCAGGCAAAACTGAATTTAATTCCTTATCCCCAGAAAGTGGAGTTTTCAAAAGGGGAATTTGTTTTGGATCATCAGACCTCTGTAAAAGGGGATAAACAGTCATTTGAATATCAGTATTTTATAAAATCAGTACAAAAAATCAATGGCTTTGATTTATCTCAAAATGATATAAAAAGCGGAGTTAATGTTATTTTCCTCAATCTGAACAAAGAAAAAAAAACAGTTAATGATTACGAAATTCAGGTGACAGAAGATTTTATATCAATAACGGGAAAAGACAGCTCCGGACTATTTCGGGGTATTCAGACTTTACTTCAGCTCATTCAAACTTCCAAAAGTGGAAAAATCCCTGCTTTAAAAATAGAAGACCATCCTGAATTTGCCTGGCGCGGAATGCATCTTGACGTTTGCCGTCATTTTTTCAGTGTTGATGAAGTAAAGCAGTACATCGATTATCTGGCCATGTATAAGCTCAATACTTTTCACTGGCATTTAACGGATGATCAGGGGTGGAGAATTGAAATTAAAAAATATCCTAAACTCACCGAAATTGGCTCTAAACGTAAAGAATCAATGATTGGGGCTTATGTGGATGATACCTTTGACGGAAAACCTTACGGGCCATATTTTTATACTCAGGATCAGATCAAAGAAGTTGTAAGGTATGCCGGGGAAAGGCATATTACTGTTGTTCCTGAAATTGAAATGCCTGGTCATGCTTTGGCTGCACTTTCTGCTTATCCGGAATTGGCCTGTACAAAAGGTCCCTTCGAAGTGGCAACAAAATGGGGCGTTTTCGATGATGTTTTCTGTCCGAAAGATGAAACGTTTACTTTTTTAGAAAACGTTTTGGATGAGGTTATTCAACTTTTTCCTTCGCAATACATTCACATCGGTGGTGACGAATGTCCGAAAACAAGATGGAAAGAATGTGCACATTGTCAGGCTTTAATTAAAAAACATCATCTGAAAGATGAGCACGGTCTACAAAGTTATTTTATCCAAAGAATTGAAAAATATGTGAATTCTAAAGGCCGGAAAATCATCGGATGGGACGAGATTCTGGAAGGTGGATTGGCGCCAAATGCCGCAGTAATGAGTTGGACAGGTATTAAAGGTGGAATTGAAGCCGCAAAAACCAATCATTTTGCCGTCATGACGCCGGGAGCATATTGTTATTTTGACCATTATCAGGGCGATCCGCAGACAGAACCAAATGCGTTCGGAGGTTTTACCCCTTTAAATAAAGTTTATTCGTACAATCCGATTCCTGCTGAATTGAATCCGGAGCAGTCAAAATATATTTTGGGAGTTCAGGCAAATTTATGGACGGAATATATTCTTGATTTTAAACAGGTACAATACATGATTTTTCCAAGATTATTTGCTCTTTCCGAGGTTAGTTGGGGAACTTCTAAGCCAGAAAATTACAAGGAATTTGAAAGCAGGGTGGTGGAGCATTTTAAGATTTTAGATAAAATGAACATCAACTATGCGAAAAGTATCTACAATATTTCTGGAAAAGTTATTTCTGCAGAGAATGGTGTAGCGTACGAACTTTCAACATCTCAGAACTCAGAAGGGATTAAATTTACCGTAGACGGAAGCGAACCTAGAGCAGTTTCGGCAACTTACAAGAATCCAATTCCTGTTTCTAAAGCGATGACTGTAAAATCAGCTTATTTTGAAAACGGTGAATTAAAGAGTGCCATATCTTCACAGCAGTTCATTACTTCGAAAACAACCGGTAAGAAGATTATCTTGGAGCAGCAGCCAAGTGAAAATTATTCATTTGGAGGAGCGTTTACATTGGTAGACGGTATTATTGGAAATATCAGGCAGCTGGGGAAAACATGGCTTGGTTTTCAGGGTTCAGATGTTGTTGCAACGATTGATCTGGAGAAGAAAACTAAATTTTCTGAAGTTTATTTTAATACATTGGACAACAAAGGAAGCTGGATTCATCTGGCGAAGTCTGCACAGGTTTTTGTGTCTGATGACGGAATAAATTTTAAAATGATCAGCCAGATCGGAAGCGATAAAATTCTTACAGCAAAAGGAAAAATTAATCTGAAAGTAGGGGATCAAAACTCACGTTTCATTAAAATTAAAATAGAAAATGCAGGAATTATTCCTGCGGGAAATCCCGGTGCAGACTCAAAAGCATGGCTTTTTGTCGACGAAATCGGAGCGAATTAATTCAGGATTTAAAATTCAACAGTAACTTATATTTAATCTAAGTCTCAATCTCATCTATGAATTCAAGAAGAAAATTTTTAAAAACCACAGGAATATTATCATCCGCATTGTTGCTGAATCCTTTAGATTTAATTGCTAAAGAAGTTACCGAAAATGAAAATACATTGGTCAATAAACCGATTGTTCTTTCAACGTGGGATTTCGGACTGAAAGCTAACGAAGAAGCATGGACGGTCTTGGGAAAAGGCGGAAGAGCATTGGATGCCGTTGAAAAAGGGGTTCGCCTGGTTGAAAATGATCCGAATGAAAGAAGTGTAGGCTACGGAGGTCGCCCTGACCGTGACGGAAGAGTGACACTGGATGCCTGTATTATGGATGAAAATTATAATATCGGTTCAGTGGCCTGTCTGGAAAATATTAAAAACCCGATTTCGGTTGCCAGAGCTGTGATGGAAAAAACACCCCACGTCATGTTGGTAGGCGACGGAGCTCTTCAGTTTGCTGTTTCACAAGGTTTTAAAAAAGAGAATATCCTTACCGTAGAATCTGAAAAGGAGTGGAAAGAATGGCTGAAAGACAGTAAGTATAAACCAATTGTCAATATTGAAAATCATGACACGATCGGAATGATTGCTCTGGATGCTCAGGGAAATCTATCCGGTGCATGTACAACGAGTGGAATGGCTTTTAAAATGCACGGAAGGGTAGGAGATTCTCCGATTATCGGGGCAGGATTATTTGTTGATAACGAAGTAGGAGCAGCAACCGCAACCGGTCATGGTGAAGAAGTCATCAGAACAATGGGTACCCATCTTGTTGTTGAGCTAATGCGACAGGGGAGAAGCCCTCAGCAGGCATGTAGAGAAGCCGTAGAAAGAATCGTGAAAATTACTCAGCGGAGAAATAAAAATTTAAAAGATATCCAGGTAGGGTTTATTGCGATCAATAAAAAAGGAGAATATGGCTCCTACTGTATTCAGGACGGATTTAATTTTGCCGTTTATGACCAAAAAGGAAACCGTCTGGAAAAACCGGAATTTGCTTTGAAGTAATCAGAATAAAATAAAAAACCAGAAAGTAAAAAATTTACCCATTCAAATTTCGAACCTCAAATTTCAAATCAATCTATGTTTTTAGAAATAGCCACTTTCGACATTACCTCTGCTGAGATCGCATTGAATTCTGTTGCAGACAGAATAGAGTTTTGTGCAGATATCAATACAGGCGGAATCACACCCGATCTTGAAGAATTAAGATACTTAAAAGACCAATATTCCAAACCGATTCATGTAATGATCCGTCCTGTCGGCGGAGGTTTCCTGTATACGGATTCAGAATTTAAAAAAATGCAGAAAGACATCATTGAATTTTCAAAGGCGAATGCAGATGGATTTGTTTTTGGCATTTTAGATGAAAATCAGGAAATTGATGTTGAGAAAAACAGGATTTTAATCGATTTGGCCAACGGAAAGCCCTGCGTTTTTCACAGAGCCATTGACAGGACTGAAAACATTTTTGAATCTGCGGAAAAGTTAATCCGATTAGGTTTCAAAGAGATTCTGACTTCTGGAGGAGAAAATTCTGCAATGGAAGGAAAAGAGAATTTAAAAAGGCTCATTGAAAATTATTCTGATGGGGTTAAGATTTTAATCGGCGGTGGAGTTCGTTCCAATAATATTTCGGAACTGAAAAAGGTAACAAATGGCAAATATTTTCATTCTTCAGCCGTGTTGCCGTATGAATCTTTTGCAAATGCTGACGAGATTAAAAAATTGAAGGTGAATTTGTAACATAAATAAAATTTTTAACGCAAAGTTTTGTTTTAAAACCGCTTATTTTAAGGAGCAAAGAG
>NZ_JBXUGI010000027.1:0-25471 GCF_057180465.1 Chryseobacterium sp. HNCC26DJ238 | reverse complement strand
AAACTCCATCCTTACAGGTAGCTCCTATAAAAGCGACCACGCATCTGGATGTTGAATATTCGCAGAAGAGCACTTCGGGAAGTGAGGGCGTGAATGTTTTCAATATTTCAGGCTCCACGACGGTTCCTTTTCTTCATCCGGGCTGTGCGGTGGATATTGAGATGAGAAAACCTGATACGAATGAGACCTCGTATTTCACGAGGATCATGATCACAGAAGCGACGCATGAAATAGACACCATCGGACATTACACGGGAAGCTTCGATGGGATCGCTTCCGATACAGGTTTTTTACCCAAGCCTGAATTTACAGTTCCCAAAGCCGAACCTCAGATGGCCACGGTGATTTCGAATACGGATCCCGAAGGTCAGGGCAGGGTTCAGGTTAGATTCGACTGGCAGACGAATGACACGACGCATTTTATCAGAATGATGAGTCCTGATGCAGGAGGGACAGATCAGATCACGCAGAACCGAGGTTACGTAGCGATTCCGGAGGTAGGAGACCAGGTAATGGTGAACTTCGTTCACAATCATCCTGACCGTCCATTTGTGATGGGAGGAATGTTCCATGGAGGAATAGGATTGGGAGGAGGAATCAATAATCACATGAGATCAATCCAGACGAAAAGCGGAATAAAAGTGTTAATGAATGATGATGAAGGAAGTGTAAATATCATCGATCCGAGTGGAAATTTTTTCTTTATGGATGGTAAAGGCAATATTTCTGTCAACGCACCTAAAAATTTCACTTTAAAGGCAGGCGAAAATATCAGCATCACTGCAGGTAAAGAAATTACAATTGATGCCGGAGCAAGTATTACAAGCTCGGCCAACGAAAACATTGTTTCTACTGCCGGAACAGACATGATGATGACGGCAGCAGGCGATATCAAAGAATCTTCGGACACCCGAACCGAAATGGTAGAAAAGGAATTCAGAAGACAATCTGAAACTTCAAACGAAATTGCCGGAGAAATCTCTATGTTTAGTGAGCTTGAAAACATGACCATGCAGAGTGGTAAAATCGTAGAATTCAACAGTGCTGAAAAATCTAAACTTTTCTAATCATGGCAATAAGAAAAACCGCAAAAAATATATTGATCAAGGTAAATGATTCTTATAATCTGAGCGTTGGTGAAAAAGTTGAAAAAATTGCAGGAACGATCAATACCGAAGCTAAAAAAGGAAACCTTGTTTTGGCAAGCAACAAAAAGATAATGTCTCATGGGAACAAATAAATTGAAGTTCCTGATTCCCTTTGTTGTATGCAGTTTCTCGTTAATAAGTTGTCAAAATAAAAGAATGGAAGAAAAATATAATTGGTTGGGAACCGTTTCAGCCCCGCAGGAATACCCGATGGAAGTGTACAAAGGAGCCATTATTGCGGATGATTTCAGTTATGGCTTTGATGCCATTTGGGGAACTCAAAATACAGGCTGGGGAAATGAAGGCGGCACAATGAGCGTAGAAACCAGATTGATGGAAATTCCTCACAAATTAGAATTTACATGGTATTCTTTAGTTGAAAGAAAATTTTACACAGGAAAGTGGGATTTAGATAAAGAAAAAATCAATGATTTATTTAAAAAAGGTTTTATAGATCAGGATAATAATAAAAAAACAACTTATACCAATTTTATAGTTGGTCTGGCGCCAAAAGGAAGAGTTGTTTTATGGATCAACGGACCGGGAAATCAAACGGAAGTCGGTGCTTTTCAGGCTCATGATACGATTATCACAAAAGAAAAAGCATACGAAAATGCAAAATATATGTTGAAAGAAGGTTTTGCAGACAGAATGCTGAACGATCCTTCTTATGAAACATTTAAACCTGAAATAATAGCGAAAATAAAAGAACAGGGCTATCCAAATCCTGATGTTTATGAAGCTTACAGAGAAAAATATAATTGGAAACCTTCGGTCATAGTTCCTGAAGGCGGTGAATGGATCGATTTCGGATTTAGTAATTACAACGGAGAACAGGAAAATCTTTTCGCGGAAAGCTTACATAATAATACATATCAAAAAAGAGCTGTTCCAAAATTCTGCGGTTTTTATTGGAGAGATAAGAGCAATAACAGATATGCTGTCTGGATAGATTCTTTCGACGAAAAAGAAATTTTTGACCTTTTTCAAGAATTGGGAAAAGAGGAAAATATAGATTTAGTGATTAAAGTTAATTCTGATAATACCAAAGTATCTCTGTCACTAAAAACCGAAAAACAGGAACTTCCAATTACCAAAGCCAAGATCAGATTATCTCGTAGAATAGAATAATTTATCCTTATTCATCAATTTTAAAATAAGAAAGATGCACAATAATAAATTTGGAGATTATACACCAACAGAAACAAAAGAGGAGGTCTTAGACATTACTCTCGGGATGTTTTTTGACGGAACCCTGAATAACAAAACCAATACAATCGAAAGAAGGGAAAAAACTGATGCATACAAGAAAAAAGGAGGAAATCCTACCGATAACAACAGTTACAATAACGATTGGAGCAATGTAGCACGTTTGTGGGACAACTACGATAAAAATTTTGGAATTTATATAGAAGGGATCGGGACAGATGATAAGGAAAAAGATTCAATGTTGGGGTATGCCTTCGGAACGGGACCTACCGGAATCCGTGGAAAAGTAAAAAAAGGATGTGAAGAAATCGTGAAAAAAGTAAAAAATATCAAAAGCGCAAAAAAAGCAGATAAGATTGCGGTACTTACTTTTGATGTTTTCGGTTTTAGCCGTGGTGCGGCGGCGGCCAGGAATTTTGTTCATGAAATAGGAAAATCAAAATATAAAGCCACCTCAAGAACCTATTCAAGCGAAGGAATGACGGTTACCGTTCTTTCCGACAGCGATGGCGACGGGGTAGAAGGTCTGGACCTTCCGAAATGGGGACATTTAGGACTTAAACTTCAGGAAGCTGGAATTATAGTTGATGTTTTAAAAATCAGATTTTTAGGTATTTATGACACCGTTTCTTCTTATTCAAAAAACTTTTCTGCTACACCGAATTTCCATAATGATGTGGAAGAATTAAGTTTAAATGATATCGGAAGAGCACAGACCGTCATCCATTTTGTGGCAGAAAACGAACACAGAGAAAATTTTGATCTTACCCACGTGCATGTAGGCACAGAAAGAATATTTCCCGGAGTACACTGTGATGTCGGTGGAGCTTACGAAGACGGAACCGAAACTTGGGAAGAAATTGAAACATCGTGGACAACCGGCACGAAATTACAAGCATTAAGAAGCCAGCTTATTGCAGACGCCTGGTACAAAGAAGATCAGCTTAAAATTAATCCTGGTTTTTATTTGACATTATCAGGAACGCGCGATTTAGTAAAAAGATACAGCTATGTTCCTTTGCATTTTATGGCAGAATATGGCGTTCAGCAAACGGTTCCTTTAACCATCAAAAAACTGACGGATGAAGTTTATTCTATTTCAGAGGATCCTTTGTTGATAAGGGTAAAAGACCGCCTCAGATCTTATGCGATGGAAAACGGAAAACAGTATACTTTCAAAAGATACAAAGACGTTGAAAATACATATGGTGGTGCATCAATTCCGGAACAGAAATATGCAGATTATCAGAGAGAAATGAAGGAGCAGGATGATTTAAGGATTCTTAGAAATAAATATCTGCACTGGTCGGCAAGAAGAGAGGGTATCGGTATGGATCCGACATCGGACAGAGTAAGAGTGTATCATTAATTTTATTAAATGAAAAAACATCTGGTTGTAAGAATAGCATTATTGCTGATAGGCTTTTTGTCAATATATATTTATAGCAATTGGGATTCCTGGTTTAATCCTCATCAATCGATCGGAGGTAACGATGGAATGTCAATTCCAATGGATCTTGTTCTGAATATCGGCTGGATGGCAATATGGTCTCTTCTGCTTTTTATAGAATTAATTGTGAGCTTTTTTACATCCAGAAATAAAGAAAATAGAATTACAAATATAATATTGATCATGGTGGGCATCATTTTACTTGCCATATATATTTTCAGTATTAAATAAAATCTGAAGATAAAATATTTATTTGCGAATTATTTATATGCAGAAATTTAACAAACACATCGTCCAGAAAAACGAAACTCTAAAAAGTATTGCTTCTCTGTACAACCTATCCGAGGATGATTTAAAGTTATTTCATAATAACAATTGCGATGTTAAGGATATGATTCTGATAGAAATTACAAGACAGATCGAGTTGTTTATCCCGAGGACAGCGATGGCGGATAAAAGCAGATCAGTCAATTTCGGTTGGGGAAACAGTTTGGTTTTTAAACCTGAAAATTCATTCTCGAAATATGGAGTTGTCATTAATATTGAAAACGGAAACAGTAAAAATGAATTAAAATATGAGACCTCAGTACGCTGGCTCAAAACTGAAAATAACCTGCATTTTTTTGAAATAGACAGAACTTCCAATTTATATCTTAATGAAGAAGAAGTGAATGAAATAGCAGATCTGCTGGCTTACAAAACATCCAAAGTTTTGTATCCGTTACAGATAAGCGTGGATGAAAAGGGAAAATTTAATGATATTGAAAATTTTTCGGTGTTTCAGGAAAGATGGAAAGGTGTAAAAGAGGAAGTTTATAAAGAGTATGATGGCGAAACAGTAGATGAATATTGTTTTAAAATAGAGAAAATATTGAGTGAGCCGGATGCGTTGAGTTTAGTTTTAAAAAATGATTATTTCATTCGGACCTTGTTTTTCGGAATTTATCAGAGTTTTGGACAAAGTTTTAAAATAGACGGAGCACAAAGTTTCCCGATCGTGAATAATTCTGTTGAACCAAATTATCAGATTGAGTTAGAAATCGATCCGTTAAAAGATGAATATAATTTAATTCATATAGAAGGAAACGGAAAATTAAATGATGAAAGAAGTATTTATGATTTTATTAATAAAGCTCCTTTTTCATTAATTAGAGAAGATAATCCAAAAATGAATAATGAAGGTAGCTGTAGAATAGTCCATTATCTGAACGGAGAAAATTTGCTTCCCGAATCCATTTATCTGGAATGCAGCATTATGCTGCAGGAGGAAAAAAAGATTGCTGTAAGTATTGCAGTAATCGATAAAAATTAGAATTATCAAATCACAAAATATAAAATAAAATGGCAGAAAAACATATCGTAGTACAGGGTGCTATATGCAGATGCCAGTTTGGACAGGCTCCGGATAAGCTTAAAGTGCTTACCCATAAAAAAGAATATGCCAATGATAAGGATGCCTCCAAAAAACTTATTGTCACCACAAAAGAAATAGGAGCAGCTACATTTGAAAAAAATACTTTTGGAAACTGTACAAAAATGGGAGTTCCACCACCGCCATGCAAAATAATGGTTACCGAGTGGCAGAATTTTTATGATAAAGTGCAATTAAGCAATGGAGGATATGTTATTCTGGAAGACAGCAAAGCAATTTGTGCTATTGTCGGAACTCCATGCATTGAAATTATAGATAACGGACAGAGAGCTGAAGCCTGCCGGCAAAATTTCAAAAATTCGGATAAAGATGTGCAGCAGCAAATCAATCCACTGGTAGATTCTGAAAGTATGCAGAAGAAAGAAATGGTATACGACACTTCAGGAGATGCAGCTAAACAAACTCTAAGCTAACTCACATGGGAAAAGGAGTAAATAAGATCGATATAGCCGTAAACGAGGTCAATGCAAAGGTGATAAGCCGATCGGGAAACCGAATTTGTGTTGAAGCGGGCAGACTCGTATGGTTTAAGGTTTCCGAGTGGATGTCAGGAACTACAGAGGTTGATAAAAAGAAAGGTACGATCTGGATAAGACAGGACTATACCAGAGAAATGATCATCAATAAAAAAGGGATCGGACCCAGCCAGGTGTATGGTTATGCTTTCAAAAAAAAGGAATGTGGAGCTTCAGCATATTACTATATCGAAGCCACTCTTTTCGGGAATAGAGATACTAAAAATGTTACAGGACTTTATGTCAAAGGATTTACTCCTGCCTTATTGGTGAGCAGCAAATGGTGCCTGCAAAATGATGGAGCGGATCAGCGTGACCGTAAATTTTCATTTGGAGAAAATGTTTTTCTTGGATTGGAAACAGAAGGTCTGAATCAGCAGACGCTTACCATAGAAGTGTATCGCCTCAACAGTGAAGTTACCTTTGGTAAAGTGGCAAGCAGAGTATTTGACAGCAGCTATGATCCTACAAAAGATGATGAGCAAACCAAGGTATTTCAGAAACAGGCTAAAGTTATTGATGGAGAAGTTAATACAGAATTTACCATCCAGCCATCCTGGAAAAAAGGAACTGAAGACAACCTTTTTTATGTTAAAATAAAAGACGGAAACAGCTATGTACAGGATAACAAGAAACAGATCATTCACGGAAGATATTTAAAAGTTAAAAATAATATTGTTCCTGTAAAGAAAAATGTGGTAACCCTTACCAATAATGCACCTGTAAAAGTGGGTGCGGCTGATAAAGATGTTAAAGTAAACCACCTTTGTACCTATAAACAGATCAATATAGAAGATAATGGTGAGACTTTTGAGGTTTTTAAAGAAGGACAAACCACTTTCAAAAAAACGTCTCCTGTTGTACAGTATACCACGGCAAAAGTTCATTTTAACTTTGATAAATCTGATATTCGCCCTGAAGCTCGCGAGACTTTAAAATATCTGCTAGATTTTTTGCTCTATAATCAGCATTTAGATATGACTCTTTCCGGACATGCTGATGACAGAGGAACGTTGGATTATAACCAGGCTCTTTCTGAACGAAGAGCGCAAGCGGTAAAAGATTTTTTCTCGAATGGAGGATTAAATAAAAACAGGATCAAGACCCGAGGATACGGAGAAGTAAGTCCTGTAGCGTCCGGAAAAACAGAAGAAGCTTATAAGAAAAATAGAAGAGTAGAGATAGAATTCAGTTATATAGAATACAATCAGAATGCACTTTTTTACGAAATGCTTGCGCCGGATTCTAGCAAAATGAAAGATATTACGGTAAGTGTTTTAAACCGTTCGGACAAAGGCTGTTTCAGGAAAGAGAAACATAATAAAAATATAATTTATGTCAATGAGACAGGAGGTCCGGGCGTTGTTCCAAAAACGGGAAACAGCATAAAACAAATTGTTTTTTCACAGCAGTCCGGTTTTCCTAAAAATTATGCATTTCTTTTGGGAAAATTTTTAAATCCTCTTTCAACAATTTATTATCAGTTTGCATTTCATATCAACAGTTGTGCGTATTATGCGGACAGAGAGAAGGCAACACTGGAAGTGAGAGTTTATCCTGATGTTGTATGGATAGGGCATTTTCAGTATAATTATAAAGACAGCGGAACGTATTTCTTTCATGAAAAAAACTTTGATTTAGAAACCGGAATCA
This sequence comes from Chryseobacterium sp. HNCC26DJ238, assembly GCF_057180465.1. Lineage (NCBI taxonomy): Bacteria > Pseudomonadati > Bacteroidota > Flavobacteriia > Flavobacteriales > Weeksellaceae > Chryseobacterium > Chryseobacterium sp. HNCC26DJ238. Next base: position 18,064 of record NZ_JBXUGI010000027.1, on the reverse strand, counting down.
GCGATGTGATCGATGAAATTACAAACAGTACTTTATTTAAAATAAGTAAGATTTTGCCTTCCCAATGGATACAGGAATATGTAGTCTTGCCTTACATCAAAAAACAGGCGATGGATTATTCTTACGGAATTCATACAATTCACAACCGAACTGTGGAGAAAGCAGGTGGAGATCTTTCTTTAGTAGGCACACAGACCAATCTTATTAAGCAGACTCTTTATACAAAATATGTTGCAGCTGCCGTAATTTATGGTTTTGTAGTGGTCGGAATTATCATAGATCTACTGATGATCTATCTTACAAGGGGAAAAAATCTTCAGGGTAGAATGCTGAAATTGGCCAGAGCCGTAAAAGGAGCCAAAAGAGTTTTAAAGGCGATGGAAGATGTCGGAGCAGAGCTTATTCCACCTTCTATAGCTATCAATGCCGGAATGTATTACCAGAAACAAAAAAATGGTAAATTAGCTTTAGTATACGAAGCTAATATTAGCGCCAAACCGGTTGTAGCAGTTAATTTTAAAAGAGAATTCGATCTCTTGGATCTGTTGAAGAAAGGAATAGAAAGTATTCAGGGGGCGAGGCATCCAAAAGATAAAGATACCAAAGCTAAGCTTGATGAAGCGAAAAAGAATAACGCCAAAATCACAGAATATTTTGAAAGTATCAAAAAAAATATTCAAATTAAGGGAGCTTTTGATGCTGTTGGGGAATTAATATTTGAACAGAATATTAAGTTTAATTTTTTAACAAATAGTCATACTTTTATAGACAAAATTGGAAATCTGGCGCAGACGGCGAAAAATGAAATTACAATTAAAGATCAGGTTAAATTTAATGCCACTGTTAACGGAGAATTTAAAAAAGAATTCGACTTTTTCAGACTACAGACAAAAGTGGAAGGAAAAGTAGAGATAAACCTGAAAGGAGGATCAGGTCTTAAGCTGAAATATGGCGTAGATATGGGAGGAAAAGGGAATACGAAAGCAAAAGGTTTGTACATTATTCCATCTATATTTTGTTCTGGAGTAGAAGGAACGTATTTGGGAAGCTTAAAAGTATCCAATGTTCTTACAGAAATCCTCGATATAGCGGATTTTTCTACCAATGAAGGAAATCCTATGCCATTTGTTTTAATTGAACCTTTTGAGGTTCCACTATTTGAAATACAATTATTTAAAGAAAAATAAAAATGAAAAAGATAGCAATACTTTTAATCACCATAGGTAGTTTTTACAGTTGTTCTCAGAAAAATGAAAACACATTTGCAAAAGATGCAGCGGTTCAGAATACAGATACTATCATCAATGGATTAGTTGTTAACAATTACAAAGAAAAAGGACTGTATAAGACATTTAAAAATGCAGACAATAAATATGGAATATCAGACGCCAAAGGAAATGTAATCGTAGAAGCCGCCTATGACGGGCTTGAAAGACGAAGCGATTTTTATTACATGTCCCACAATGCAAATAAACCGGATGCTCTTGTTTGGTTGGATGTTCAAAACAAAAAACTTGTCGTTCTTCCGGATTATATTGATCATCATCTGAATATAAAGGATAACGTTGATGTAGTTGTTGATAAAAACCAAAAAATGGGGATAATTGCAGATGGAAAAAAAGTGTTGATTCCTTTTCAATATGAAAGCATTGAAAAAATAGGCAATAAATATTTTGCAAAACAAAGTGGTAAAAGTGCGATAGATGTTTTTGATCAGAGTTTGAAAAAAAATATTCTTCCTTTCAACTTGAAAGATGCTGTTTTACTGTCGGATAAAGAAAATTTAGTTACCGTTACCAATGATAAAGATAAAATGGGGATCATCAATTCAGATTTGAAATTGTTGGTGCCTTTTGAGTATTCAAGCATTGTACCTTATACTTATGACAGTCATTATTTTATCGTGTCTAAAAGAGAAGCTGATGGCAAACCTTTGTTTGGTATTATGGATAATCAGTTTAAAATTGTGGTTCCTGTAACATATACTTCTATAGATGAAAGTGATAACGAAGAGAAAAAACTGGATGTAACCAAAGATAATGTAAGCAAAACAGTAGATTTTAAAGATTTTATTACTGAAAAATAAAATGTGTACTATGAAATCTTTAATCATATTATCATTATTATTAATCAGCATCCAAAGTTGTTCGCAAAAAACAGAAAACATGGTCAATCAAAACTCAACGATAACTGCAGACAATATCGCAGATGAAATTTCGAAACAGGTGAAGCATTATCCTTCGGAGAAAATATATACTCTTGGTTACTCTAATGATAAGTGTTATTTTGAGATGTTTGTAGACGGAATTAAATTGACAAAAGCATTTAACAAAGCGTTAGGCAATACGGCTGTTGAAATTAATCATGTTCTTTTCAAAAGCGGAAAACATACGGTTTCATACAAAATGTATCCTCTTGGAAAGTCTAAAGAGTATGAAGAGGTTTTCAACACACTTGTAGAAGATACGGATCTTGATTTTGATTTAAAATCTTATGATCTTAAACACGAAAAAGCGCCGGATACAGATTATATGACCTATTCTCTTCCTAAAAAGAAAGAGGAAATTGCCAAAGGTTATACGAAAGAAAAGTTTGTTGGTGCCGGGAAAACTTTTTACGAAGGCAGTTTTGATATTAATATCGATGTTCCATACAACTCAGAAGCTCCATTTGAAAATGCATCAGATCTTCGTAAAATGAATAAAAATGAACTGGAAGCCAAATTATTAAAAAAGTATAAAGAAGTCTGGACTATCTATCAAAATAAAGAATACGACAATATCGCAAAACTGGAATATAATTCATTAAAAGATTTATATGTTTCTACTTACGAAAGCCCAGAATTGATTGCTAAGAATATTAATATCCTTTTTACAGAAATGTATAAAAGTTCTACCTTTAAAATGCAGCCAATAGAAAAGTATAAATTAGAATTTTTCGCAGATGGTAAATTGGCCGCTTTAATGTTGGACACAGACGATAACCGTTTACGTGGAAATACGGCACTTTGGGCAAAAGTAAACTATGATGGGGGCACAAGAGGTATATTTTTAAACAGGTATTTCTATATTCCTCAGGGTAAAACGGAGTTTATGGCTTACTAAAATGATAAATTACTATGATAAAAAGTTTTGCTTTAACAGGGATTTTATGTTTTACAATACTGTCTTGTTCGGAGAAGAAAAAACTGGCTAATGACGAATTCAGAACAGTAATATCCAAATACAAACTTGAAGGAGATACGCTGAAACACGTCACCTCATTTTTCCAAAAAATGGATGACCAAAATACAGAAGTTGGCATTTTTATGAATAAGGATCTCTATTTAATCAGTGATTCCTGTTATGCCGCCAATAAAAAATTCTGTGATTCTATGAGTATTTATCAGAACGAAAGGTATGGTGATATTTTCGACAGCATCGTAAATCCTAATGTGAAAAAGTATGAACAGCGTTTTAAAATTGATCAGAATGAATATTTTGTAGCAAGAGAATTTTTCCTTTCCCATCCTGAAATTGTCCGTTATCTGAATAAAAAATACAATATGCAGATGTGGGATGGTGTATCATAAAATAACAGCTAATCGTGTTTTTATCTAAATTTGATTAATTATAAAAGATTAAATGAAAATTATTAGTGATAATAAATTAATAATGAGATTAAGACGATATTTTAACGACTGTATATCAGGGTATTGAAAATAAATATGTCAAACGTAAGTGATCATATAAAGTTAAAAAGGCTTCCCTTACCAAAGAGAAGCCTTTTTTAATCCGGAAATTTTAAAATCTACTTTACAATAAACTTTAAACTCGATTCATCCAGTTTTAAAATATAAATTCCCTGTGGAAGATTTCCTGTCTTAATCGATTTTCCCTGTTTAAAAGGTTGATCAATGGTCTTCATTACCTTCCCCTGAAGATTATATATTTCAACTTTATGAATGTTTTCAGCAGCTCCTTTTACAAAAATCTCCTGACCGGAAACCGGGTTAGGGTAAACCTGTAGTGCTTCCGGCTGAATATTTTCTTTAGAAGTAAAGGTCTGCTTTGCTGTACTTCCCGAACAGGTCCAGCTCAGGTTATCAATGGCTACCCTGTTGCTGGATGAATCATTAACCAAAGTCACAATCACGTTCCCGGAAACATTGATATTGTTAATCGTAGTCGTTGTAGCTGTCGTGCTGTATGGAATACTACCTACGTTTACACCATTCACTAAGATATTAAAGTTTCCGCTGCTTCCGCTGAATTTCAATTGGGTAGTCACTGTTAAAGAAGTAATTCCATTACTGAAACCGCTTGATTTTAACGAACCGTTTCTGACAGTGATCGCTTTGTTTGCAATCGTCTGATCGCTTCTGGAGTCTGTTGCTGTCCACGTTATTCCTCCGTTGTTCCATGTTTTCGTCGTATACGTCGACGCATTGGATGTAGGAATGGTTTCAAAGGTCTCATTGACACAGTTTACAGGATTAGGATTGGTTGTTCCTGCATTGGTGGCTGCTGAAACCGTTGAGCTGTTTACAGAAACATTTCCCGCAGCGTCTTTAGCTTTTACATAAAAAGTATAGGATGTAGAAGGATTTAATCCTGTAACCGTTGCAGAGGTTGAGCTTACATTAGATTTCAGTCCCCCGTTCATGTAAACATCATAAGAAGTTACCCCGACGTTATCTGTTGCAGCAGTCCACGTAAGCGAAACACTGTTGGATGTTTTCCCTGAAACACTGAGACTGCCGGCTGCAGAAGGAGCCTGTGTGTCCTGTGCCGAAGTCTGTGAACCCCAGATCTGATTCACATAATTAGGGTTATCAATGAATGGGTTTCTGTTACCCTGAAAAGCGTAAGAAGCATTGTTCCGGTTAATTTCTGCCTGAGAAACGGGATCCTGGTTATGCCACGCCAATAAGACATTCAGTTCCCAGGTCTGTAATCCCGGGAAAGCAGAACTTCCCAGCATATTTCCTGAAGAAAATCCGGATAACTGACTTTGGTATCTCGTTACAAAATAGAACACCATTCTTGCAACATCACCTTTAAATTCATCGATCGGCTCAAATACCGTTCCCGAAAAACCGGAAGACGAAGAGCTTCCCAGCTTTGATCCGTTCTGAGACGTAAAAGAAGTACTTCCCACTTTTCCGAAAGGATAATTTGAGCGCATTCCGTTGACCTTTCCGTCGGTCGCTCTGATGAAGTGGATATCATTTCTCATTGGTGAAGCCTCATTGAAAAGACTCTGGGGTACGATATGCTCACGGTTGTAGCAGTTTCCTTCAGTCGAATAGGTTCCGCACTGATTGCTTCCGGGTGTAAAATTATAAGGGTCGGATGATGTAGGTCTTTCAGAATAAATATCCAGAATTGACCCGTCATTTTCATAATTTTTATCAATATCCGTTGTTTTGTAAGCGGTCCACAGTCCACCATAGCCCTTGTCCTGATGACCGTTGGTGATAATTGAACTGAGTGCGGTTTTTAATGATGCTCCGGAAAGTCCGCCGGCAGAAGAGTAATAACCTGAAGGTGCCTGTGCGTAGGTGAGCTGTGCAATTACTAAGAATAAAAGATGTTTTTTCATATAATGATTTTGGTATAATAATTTGGTGAATGTAAAAGTACATTTTTATTAAATCCAAAATAAAATTTATTACCTGTGGTATGTTAAATTTTTGTAAGATCAATGCCCGGAGAATTTTTCACAAAAAAAGTCAACACAAAAAATGTATTGACTTGCTTCATCTGAATTCAGATTTTTATTTTTTCATTCCCGGAGGATAGTTTGCCATGATTTCAGCAACAATCTGAGGGATCTGTTTTTGTTTGGATTTCGGTCTGTCAACTGCAATTCCGCTTCCTATTCCCTGCCAAACAAGTTTATTGGTTTTGGAATCAATTAAATCCACAATGATTGCACCTTCATTATAATTGCTCGTCCAGGTTCTGTTCATACCGATTCCCCATCCGAAACCACCGCCCCATCCCCACATTCCGCCGGGGCTGGTTGTATTGATGTCAGTGATTTTCTTGTGATTCGCTTTTACATTAACGATAAGATCAGGATTTTCTCCGGACTGAAGACCTCTGGTCTGTAACTGTTTAGACAGTTCATTCAGAACTCTGTCTTTATCGATATCATTCAGTTTCAGATCGTCAATTCTGATTTTGTAGGTTTTATAGGTACTGAAGTTCGCTGTTTCTGCATAATCTGAACGCACTCTGAAAGGACTGCAGGAAGATAAACCTAAAGTCGCCGCCATCAGGATAAAAATATATTTTCTCATTTTATTGATTTTTTTTATTGATTTTTATAAATGTGTCTGTCTTTTTATCATAACCGTAAGGGCAGTGCCTGCAACCGCTTTTACAGCAATAACCACGTTTTAGATGGAATTTCTCTGTAAAAACTTTGTAACCCTGCTCATTATAGTAAAAGTCTTCATGCTCTTTGATGTCAAAATTCGCCATAAGTTAAATCAAAACTTTTATATTTGTTATTATGATAATTGTGTGCCAAAAGCTCCTCAAAAATACAAAAATAAATGGCATTACGCTCTACCCTTTTATTTTCATTAAAAATCCTGAAGATAAGAGAGATAGGGTGCTTATCAATCATGAAAAAATTCATTTGAGACAGCAGTTGGAATTGCTGATCGTCTTTTTTTATATTGCCTATGTTATCGAGTACTATTATCACTATATAAGATTAAAGAACGGTCACAAAGCTTACAGAGCTATTTCATTTGAAAGGGAGGCCTATGCGAAGGAACATGATCTGCAGTATCTTAAAGGCAGGAAATTATGGAATTTTACACAATATTTTCAGTCATGACCGTTGAATAAAAGATGTTCTTCTATTGATAAAGAAAAAATTATATATTATTTAAAACAAAGCAATGCTGTTAAAACTTCCGGAAGAATCTGTTCCGATACAGGAAATTCAGATCGGTAAAAAGGTAAGACTTTTCATGAAGAGGGAAGACCTCGTCCATACTGAGATTCCCGGTAATAAATACTGGAAGCTTTTTTTTAATATCAACCGTTATCTTGAAAAGAAACCCGAAAAACCACTGATCATTACCTTCGGCGGTGCGTACTCCAATCACATTTCTGCAGTTTCAGCGTTTGGAAAATCAGCATTTCTGTCCACTCTCGGAATCATCAGGGGGGAGGAACTGGAAAAAAAATGGAAAGACAATCCTACCTTATCTGCAGCAGAAAGAAACGGGATGGATCTGAAGTTTATTACCCGGGATGCTTACCGGCATAAAGAAAAACTTACCGAATTTCTGCAGCAGGAATTTCCTGATGCGCTCATTATCCCTGAAGGCGGAACAAATGAAAAGGCCGTTCAGGGTGTAAGAATGATGCTGAATAACGATACAAAAGATTTTGATTATCTTTGCACAGCAGTTGGAACCGGGGGGACGTTGGCGGGAATTTCAGCGTTTTGTGAAGAAAATCAAAGCGTTATAGGGTGTAAAGTAGTGGATGACTCTTCTCTTGAAAAAAGAATTTCAGAGTTAACCCCGAGAAGAAATTTTCATCTAACTAATGCTGCGTTTGGGGGTTATGGTAAAATAAGTGATACGAATATCCGTTTTATCAATGACTTTAAAGCGAAGTACGGAATTTCTTTAGACCCCGTCTATACAGGAAAGATGATGCAGAAAGTTTTTGAAATGATCGGTGAAGATTATTTTCCCGTTGAAAGCCGGATTTTATGCTTTCATACCGGGGGCTTGCAGGGAATAGACGGAGCCAATATGCTTTTAGAAAAACAGAATAGAAATTTAATAATATAAAACTGAAAAAGAGGAAACACTCAGGTCAGGATTTTAACTGGCGACCCAATATCCTGATGAATGTTCCGTCTGGTCTTAAAAAATAATTGTAAAACGATGAAAAGACTTTGCTCACTTGTAGGCTTTTTAGTATTATCAAAATTCTCCGCCCAGACATGGGCCACCGAAGATCAATACATCCAGAAATTTGCACAGTATGCAGTGGAAGAAATGGAAAAATATAAAATTCCGGCTTCCATCACTCTTGCTCAGGGACTTTTGGAAACCGGAGGCGGACAGAGCCGCCTGGCTCTCGAAGGGAAAAATCACTTTGGAATTAAATGCAAGGAAGACTGGACGGGAAAAACCATGAAGCATACAGATGATGCTCCCAATGAATGTTTTAGGGTATATGAAGATCCCAAACAGTCTTATGAGGATCATTCCATATTCCTGGCAACAAGAAAATACTATACAAAGCTGTTTTCACTGGATATGAAAGATTATAAAGCCTGGGCTCATGGTCTGAAAAAAGCAGGTTACGCTACGAATCCGCGCTACGCCTCAATCCTCATCGGTAAGATTGAAAGATATAAGCTGTACGAGTTTGATGACGTCAGCTCTGCGGAAGTTCTGTACGCAGTCCTTAGAAAGTATCCTGATTTAAAGGATGACAGAGTTTTCATGGCGCGTCTTGAACCTGCCAAAAAAATAAAAAAGACTGAGCCGGTGACCGTTAAGGTGCCTTATCAGCCAGGATCTTATGCGCAGCAGCAAAAAAGAGTGGAGCGCATCAAAACAAAAGCGGAAATTCTCAATTCAATTTTAATTAAAAGCCATCCCAACGGTGGTTTGAAATATGTGGTCATTCCTGAAGATACCAATGTGCAGCTGATCGCCAACAAATTTAAAATCAGCGAAAGTAAATTGTCCAAATGGAATGATCTGCAGTCCGATATTCTTAAAAAAGATGATATTGTATTCCTTGAGTCAAAAAATTCTGCAGGAAATACACCGACCTATAAAGCTGAATTTGGCGAGGATATGCACGACATCGCACAGAAGTTCGGGGTTAAACTCAATAAGCTGTACGCAAAGAACAGAATGGAGGAGGGGCAGAAACCTGTTGCCGGACAATTGATCTATCTGATTGACAGAAAACCTAGAAACTGATATTGTTGAATACATTCAAAATAGTTCATACACTTTCAAAAGTTTTACTGACTGTAGGACTTGCAATGTCATGTAAAGTATTTTCACAGGAGCAGTTAAAATATATTCCTTTTCGGAAAGGTAATTTATGGGGTCTTTGTGATGCTGGTAAATTTATCGTTGTTCAGCCGCAATTTAACAGTATAAGTTGGTATGATTCCTCAGTAGGCGGTTTTCATGCTGAGAAAAACGGGAGGTTTGGAATTATTGATAACAGTGCCACACCTATTATGCCTTTTATTTCAGAAAAGCCGATTTTTACAGCTGACAGTAACTATGTTGTTTTTGATGGTTTTGATTATTACAATTATTCTGTCAAAACAAAAATGAGGTCAGACCGTTACATTATGCCTGAGAGTTTTGTAATAAATGACCGGTGGAATAAAAATGGTGACCGGTTCTTTGTTTCTGATACCCAGTTCAAGCCCACTCTTTTAAGATGGACAGATTTAAATGAACAGGATATGGTAATGCTCAAGCCTTATGAAAACGAGTCAGTTTACCGTATTCTTTTTAAGGAGAATTTTTTAGAAATTTTCTCAGGTGATTCACCTGTCGGGATCTATATTCCTAAAATCAGAAAACTTTACAAAAATACACCGCAGACTGCTTACGCAGGATGGCAGCTGTATAACGGAAAACCATATCTCTTAACAACAGATTCTTCCCGATTATTCGGATTGGTTGATGAATTTTCCAGGGAGATCTACGCAATAAAATATACATCAATCACAGTTGATGAGGGCAATCAGTTGGTTTTTCTTTCAGAGCAGGACCCTGAGGATCCTGAAAACTTATTATTTAAAACAATTCTTCCGAATAACAGAATGTTAAATGGAAAATTTCTGCCTGAAAAAAATGTTTTTAAGAACGGATGGACATTTGGGCTTTACTATACTATTATTAATGGTGAAAAAAACTATGCAGGGGAAGACGGAACCCTTTTTTATGAAGGATAAAAAAATAAAAAACAGACAATGAAATACCAAAGAAGTTCAGCTTTATTTGAAGAAGCTTACCAATATATTCCGGGAGGGGTAAATTCTCCTGTCCGCGCTTTTAAATCTGTAGGAGGCGTTCCTGTATTTATGAAATCGGCTTCGGGAGCCTATCTCACTGATGCGGATGATAATACCTATATCGACTACATCAACTCGTGGGGTCCTGCAATCCTGGGACATACTCATCCTGAAGTTCTGGAAGCATTGAAAATTCAGGCCGAAAAAGGATTTTCTTTCGGAGCACCCACCGAACTTGAAACTGAAATAGCAAAATTCATCACAGAAAATGTTCCGAATATCGACCAGATCAGAATGGTTTCTTCAGGAACGGAAGCATGTATGAGTGCTGTGAGACTGGCAAGAGGCTTTACCGGAAGAGATAAAATCGTAAAATTTGAAGGATGCTACCACGGTCACTCAGATTCATTTTTGATCAAAGCGGGAAGCGGTGCTGCAACTTTCGGAAATCCCAATTCTCCCGGAGTGACATCAGGAACGGCAAAAGATACTCTGCTTGCGCGGTATAATGACTTTGAGCAGGTTCAGGATTTGTTCAGACATAATCCCGGTGAAATTGCTGCAGTAATCATCGAACCTGTTGCAGGAAATATGGGATGTGTCCTACCGGAGAACAGTTTTTTGCAGAATTTGAGAAAAATATGTGATGAAAACGGAGCGTTATTGATTTTTGATGAAGTAATGACCGGCTTCCGGCTTGCCTTCGGAGGTGCACAGGAAGTGTATAATGTAAAAGCAGATCTTGTTACCTATGGAAAAGTGATCGGAGGAGGCCTTCCGGTAGGTGCTTTTGCAGGAAGAAACGAAATTATGGATCACCTGGCACCGAAAGGAGCCGTCTATCAGGCGGGAACCCTGAGCGGAAATCCTCTGGCAATGAGAGCAGGCCTCAAGACCCTGCAGCTGATTAAAAATGATGAGCATTTCTTTGAAAGATTAAATAAAACCACGGAAACTTTAGATTTTGAAATCGGAAAGATCTTAAATGAAAAGGGTATAGAACATAAAATTAACCGAAAAGGATCGATGATGTCTGTCTTTTTCCACATCAACAGGGTATCCAATTTTGATGAGGCTCAGCAGGCCAATCATTCATTATTCAATAATTTCTTTCATCAGATGCTGACCAGTGGAATTTATCTACCACCAAGTGGATACGAAACTTATTTCATTAGTGATGCAATCAAAGAGAAAGAAATTGACAGAACGCTCGAAGCAGTGAGAAAATTTGAATATTCTTAAAATAGATCAGGATAAAATTATTGGGGATGAGGCATAAGGCTTCATCCTTTTTTATTGTAATAAAATGTACAGATAATGAGATAAACTGTACCTCCGTCTGAATTTTCTTCTATTTAATTTTGTGTAAAATACATTGATTATGAACAGACCGGGTAATATATCAAGAAAAGATTTTATTAAAAACTCAGCCTTAGCCGTGGCGGGGCTCACGGTAACACCCCACGTGATGGGTAATTCTTTACTATCTGGTAATGAGAAAATTTCTACAGACGGAAAACTGATCCTTAAAAATGTCAGGCTGGAAACAGGTTTTGAATATGAAGAAGGTGAGGTCATATCAACGAAAACCGGCTTATTTTCAATCGAAATTGAACAGGGTAAAATTTCAAAAGTTTCTCCGAATAATCCCGCAGCAAAAGCTGTTGATGCAAAGGGATTTCTGATGCTTCCCGCATTTAAAGATATGCACATTCATCTCGACAAAACTTTTTACGGAGACCAATGGCAGGCAGTCAGAAAAAGAACAGGCGGAGTGAAGGGAATGATTGATCTTGAAGAAAAAATACTTCCGGAAATGCTGAAAAACTCAACGCAGAAAGCCGAAAAAATGATTGAGCTGTTGCATTCTAAAGGAACCTCTTTTGCAAGAAGCCATGTGAATATAGAATCGACTTCAAAGTTAGATTCATTGAAAAATCTGCAGAAAGCATTAGAAAATAAAAAAAGAACCTTTAATGCGGAACTGGTCGCTTTTCCCCAGCATGGAGTTTTTTACAGAAATTCTGTTCCTTATCTTAAGGAAGCCGCAAAAATGGATATAGATTTTATTGGTGGAGTAGATCCCTATACTATTGACGGTTCGATTGAAAAAACAATGGATTTTACGGTGCAGCTCGCATTGGATCATCATAAAGGAATTGATATCCATTTGCATGAAACAGGAGAATCAGGCTTGAAGACAGTAGAATATCTTATTGATAAAGTTAACGAAAATCCTTTATTAAAAGGAAAAACTTTTTTGAGCCACTGTTTTATTCTGGGAAAAACAGAGAAAAATAAACTCGAAGAAATTGCCGGAAAACTGTCAGACGCCCAGATCGGAATTATCTCAACAATTCCGATCGGTCCGCTCATCATGCCACTTCCACTTTTACTGAAACATCAGGTGAAAGTGTACACCGGAAATGACAGTATTATTGATCACTGGAATACCTATGGAACAGGCAGCGTTTTGGAAAAAGCCAACCTCTATGCACAGCTTTATCATCAGTCGACTGAGTTTTTATTGTCAAGGTGTTTAAAGCTGGCAACAGCCAATATTCTTCCTTTGGATGATAATGGAAACCTTCAGTGGCCGAAAGCCGGGGATGAGGCCAGTCTGGTTTTAGTCGATGCCAGCTGTTCGGCAGAAGCCGTTTCGAGAATTTCAGAGGTGAAATCACTGATCCATCAGGGGAATTTGGTTTTTTAAAAGTGAAAAAATGAAAAATTTAATATTTCTGTTTGTTTTTTGCAGTTTATGTGCCTGCGGAAAATATACTGATCAATCTTCAAAACAAAATATAAGGCAGCAGGAAAATATGGTCACTATGGTTAAAGAAAATGATCTAGTTAAAGTAAAAAATGCTTTAGATCGTGGAGCTGATGTCAATACAGCAGATAAGAACGGAAAATCGATTTTACTGATTGCCGTGTCCGGAAAACAGACAGACATGGTGAAGCTGCTCGTACAGTATCATGCAGATGTTAATTTTCAGGATAAGCAGAGAGACAGTCCGTTTTTATACGCAGGAGCAAGTGGACAGACCGAACTTGTAAAATTATTTCTGAAGAACGGCGCCCGCTTTGATGTCTTCAACCGGTATAACGGGACTGCTTTGATTCCCGCCTGTGAAAGAGGTCATGTGGAAACGGTTAAACTATTGGCCAACACCAGAGGTTTTCCGGTTAATCATGTCAACAGGCTGGGCTGGACTGCCCTGATGGAAGCTGTTTTGCTGGGTGATGGCAGTAAGAAGTATCAGGAGATTATTACAATTTTAAAAAATGCAGGAGCTGATTTAAATATTCCCGATAAAAGCGGAGTTTCGGCATTACAGCATGCCAGATCTTTAGGGTTTAAGGAAATTGCAAAAATCCTGGAATCTTAAAAATGAAAAATCCGTTTTGAAAGCTTTTTCCTTTATTTTTATTAATTTTAAAGGAAAATCTTCAGAATGAATCAGCCATCAGATCACTTTCCGGTTTTGGGAATTCAGGATTTCAATGAAAATGAAGAAACGGCAGGTTATCTTTTATTCAATGAACTTCATGGAGAGCGGTCGATTGAAATACCTCACAAGCATGATTTTTTTATCATTAATCTTTTCGGAATAGGAAAGGGTTCGCATCATATAGATTTTGTTCTGCATCAAATTGAGAATCACCAGATCCATCTGGTTTTCCCAGGGCAGGTGCATCATTGGGATATTAAAAAAGAAACGGTTGGCTGCCAGTTGATGATCAGCAGGAACTGGTTTGAAAGTCTTCTTCCGCATCTGAGGTTTTCAGCATCATTTTTCAGGAATTACCCTGTAATAAACTTTTCAGAAGATGCATTTCAATCTGTTTTGTATGAATTCCGATCGGTTCGGAATGAGTTGAAATCAGAAAATATCTTTTGGGAACTGATCAGGAAACGGTGTGAAATGATTGCTCTGATCATCAGTAAGTCAGTTGAAGAAAGCAAAGATCAGCAGGCTTTTCATTCAAATCCCGTAGTTTCCAGATTTATCAACCTGATCGATGTTCATTTCAGGGATGAGCGTTCGGTTTCTTTTTATGCCGCCCAGCTTCACCTTTCATCCAACTATCTTAATATTATCTGTAAAAAGAGTCTGAGCGTTTCTGCGTCATCATTGATTCAGAACAGAATTTTACTTGAAGCCAAACGCCTGCTGAAAGTTTCTGAAATGTCAGTAAAAGATATTGTCTATGATTTAGGATTTTATGATCATGCCAGTTTTTCAAAATTTTTCAGATTGCATACGGGAATGACGCCTTCTCAATTTAAAGTGAGTATTTGAAGAGTAAAGCTTGCTTATAAATTGATTATACATAATAAAATAGATATGATACTACGGCTTGGCCGCCCTTCTTTGCTCCTTTAATTTAGCAGCTTGCATCATAAAACTTTGCGTTAAGAAAATTGAATTCTGCAATTTCATAATAAGCCAGGATTTTATGGGCTTAGATTCCTCCGGAAATCGAAGATTCGATGAAATCAATGACAAACTGTGCGCTAAGAGTTGAGTGTGTTCTGTGGATATTGAAAGTAAATTACAGGTTTTTATTCAATAATTCCGACAGCCTCTCTGTCATTCCGGAGGAATCTCAACAGCGAATTTTACAGTGAAGTTCATATTTTTTTAGATCAAATTAGTTACGAGCTGTACGAAAAAAATATTGCTATTTAAAGTGATTCTGTTATTTTTTAACGCAAAGTTTTATTTTAATAACGCATCATTAAAGGAGCAAAGAAATGAAATCAATAAAATTGATTTTTATAAAGCTAGCTTCATCAGCGGCAACGCCGCCCTTCTTTGCTCCTTAAAATTTATCAGGTTGGATAATAAAACTTTGCGTTAAGAAAATTAAATTCTGCACTTTCATGATAAACTGGGATTCTCTGTGTTTAGATTCCTCCGGAAAGACAAATATTGCGGTAATTTTAATACGATTGAGGGTTTTACTTCGTCAGTTCGAGTTTTTTTCATAGCAAAGCGGAGAAAAATGTATCGAGAACCAGTGAACTTAAAAACAAAATTTGTCCAGTGTTCAAAAATTCTCGATACGGTTTTCTGCAAAAAACTACTCGAATGGACGTGTAGAATCTTTGTATTTCATTGATAAGTTTACGCCTTTGTTATCTTAAAAGCGTAAAGCTGTTGAAAAAACTTTGTCTTGCCTTGCGTTAAATCTTGAATGATTAAAGGATCAAAGAAATGAAATCAATAAAATTGATTTTTATAAAGCTGGCTTCATCAGCGGCTATGCCGCCACTCTTTGCTCCTTAAAATTTAGCAGCTTGCATATAAAACTTTGCGTTAAAAAAATTAAACTCCGCAATTGCTTATGAGCCAGTATTTTATGGGTTTAGATTCCTCCGGAAATCGAAGATTCGATGAAATCAAAGACAAACTGTGTGCTGAGAGTTGATTCTGTTATTTTAATATGACTGAAAGTTAAGCGACATTTAAAAATCCGTCAGGTCGAGTAAAATTCTGAAAGAATTTGTATCGAGAACCAGTGAACTTAAAAAACAAAATTTGTCGATCGTTCAAAAATTCTCGATACGGTTTTTTCAAAACCTACTCGAATGGACGTGTAGAATCTTTGTATTTCATTGATAAGTTTACGCCTTTGTTTATCTTAAAAGCGTAAAGCTGTTGAAAGAACTTTGTTTTGCCTTGCATTAAATCTTGAATAATTAAAAGAGCAAAGAAAGGAATCAATAAAATTTATTTTTATAAAGCGAGCTTCATAAGCGGCTCTGCCGCCCTTCTTTGCTCCTTAAAACTTAGTAGCTTGCATAATAAAACTTTGCGTTAAGAAAATTTAATTAGGAAATTTCTTTATAAGCCAGGATTTTCTTGGTTTAGATTCCTTCGGAATGATAAACTGTGCGCTGAGAGTTGAGGCTGTTTACTATTTAAATTGATTCTGTTGTTTTAATATGACTGAAAGTTAAGCGACATTTAAAAATCCGTCAGTTCGAGTAAAATTCTGAAAGAATTTGTATCGAGAACCCGTGAACTTAAAACAAAATTTGTCCATTGTTCAAAAATTCTCGATACGGTTTTTTCAAAACCTACTCGAATTGACGGTTAGAATCTTTGTATTTCATTGATAAGTTTACGCTTTTATTTATCTTAAAAGTGTAAAGCTGTTGAAAAAACTTTGTCTTGCCTTGCGTTAAATCTTGAATAATTAAAGGAGCAAAGAAAGGAATCATTGAAATTGATTCTTATAAAGCTCGTTATTTATAGGATAAAATAATATGAAATGGATTTTTTTTCTGTAGAAAACGATATTTACAGGATATTTTTTAACTTTACCATTCAGATATTTAACGGAACTGCTTATTTGAAGTTTTTGAATTGAATAAACACTATGGAAAAGAAAATACACCACGGAAAAAACGTAAAACGCTTCAGAGAGATGCTGGGAATCAAGCAGGAGGCTCTCGCTTTTGATCTCGGTGAAGACTGGAACCAAAAAAAGGTATCTCTTCTTGAACAAAAAGAAATAATTGACGACCAATTGCTGAAAAGGATTTCCGAAGTCCTACAGGTTCCTACAGAAGCATTTCAGAATTTCGATGAAGAGAATGCCGTGAGTATTATTTCCAATACATTTACCAATAATGACAGCGCTACAGGATTCCTCTCTACAGGAATTTCATCAGGAGTAGTCAACAATTATAATCCCCTTGATAAAGTGATCGAACTACATGACCAAAAGATTGCGCTCTACGAAAGAATGCTGAAAGAAAAAGAGGAAATGATGGAGCGGTTTGAAAGGCTGATCAATAAATAATTAAATAAACAGGTTTACCTTTTCGGTTAAGCCTTTTTTTTTGACCTTTTTTATAAAAGTTTGAATGGTACAATTCTTTGCGTTTATAAAAATATGGAATTTCCTCATGAACTAAACTGGGATTCTCTGGGTTTAGATTCCTCCGGAAAGACAAACTGTGTGATGAGAGATGAGTCTGTTTACTATTTAAATTGATTCTGTTATTTTAATATGACTGAAAGTTACGCAACTTTAAAAATCGTCAGTTCGAGTAAAATTCTGAAAGAATTTGTATTGAGAACCAGTGAATTTAAACAAAATTTGTCCATTGTTCAAAAATTCTCGATACGGTTTTCTGCAAAAACCTACTCGAATTGACGGTTAGAATCTATGTATTTCATTGATAAGTTAATGCCTTTGTATATCTTCAAAGCGTAAAGCTATTGAAAAAAACTTTGTCTTGCCTTGCGTTAAATCTTGAATAATTAAAGGAGCAAAGAAATGAAATCAATAAAATTGATTTTTATAAAGCGAGCTTCATCAGCGGCTACGCCGCCCCTCTTTGCTCCTTAAAATTTAGACGGTTGCATGATAAAACTTTGCGTTAAGAAAATTAAGTTCTGCAATTTTACGATAAGCCAGAATATTTGGGTTTAGATTCCTCCGGAAAGACAAACTGTGCGCTGAGAGTTTATTCTGTTATTTTAATATGACTGAAAGTTAAGCGACCTTTAAAAATTCGTCAGTTCGAGTAAAATTCTGAAAGAATTTGTATCGAGAACCCGTGAACTTAAAACAAAATTTGTCCATTGTTCAAAAATTCTCGATACGGTTTTTTCAAAACCTACTCGAATGGACGTGTAGAATCTTTGTATTTCATTGATAAGTTTATGCCTTTGTTTATCTTAAAAGCATAAAGCTGTTGAAAAAAAATTTGTCTTGCCTTGCGTTAAATCTTGAATAATTAAAGGGAGCAAAAGGAGGATTCAATAAAATTGATTCTTATAAAGCTAGCTTCATCAGCGGCTTTGCCGCCCTTCTTTGCTCCTTAAAATTGAGCAGCTTGCATCATAAAACTTTGCGTTTAAAAAACATTCCAACAAATTTTGCACATCAGTAACATCAAATATCAATTGATTGTAACAAACTTTTTTAAACACGTCAGGTTTTGTCGCCTTGCCTCTGTATGTTTGCAATCTATATTAAGTTTGGATGAAATATCCCCACAAGTACTGTAATATCCGTTAAA
>NZ_JBXUGI010000026.1:0-35506 GCF_057180465.1 Chryseobacterium sp. HNCC26DJ238 | reverse complement strand
TTTTATTTTATGAGGTTACAGTACTATAAAATGAACGATAATTGACTTATTCATTCGCTTACCTTATTATCACTAGATGCTTCAGGACAAAAAAAAGATGTTCACAATTTCTTTAAAAATTAAACTCATGATAGTGCCGCAGAAGTTCTTATGGAATTTGAAGATGCTAAATTTATGGTTGAACATTATTTAGAAAATGAAAATGTGAATCTTCTTTTATCAACTGGAAATTTGCAATTGTTATTATAATATGAATGTTAATTTGATTAAATACAAAGGGTTCACCTTATTATTGTACAGGAGGCATGGAATTGTAAATAGTAGAACTGATTAGAGCAATGATCTCTATGATAGTTTTGTTAAAGAGAAGACCAATAATTTTGTCGGAATCAAACGATCTGTTTCTTAATAATAAAAGCAACTCAGTCTGAGTTGCTTTATTTTGATAAAATTTTTTAATACAGAGAAGAATTACTTTCTTTTCTTGTACTTCAAATGAATCAAAAGATAGACTTCATCTTTTTCCAGGTCATTGCACCAGGTACGCTCAGTGACCAATGCGTTTTCATAAAGATAGAGGTCCTCCATATTATTGACATATTCTAATCTTTCTGAAGTTCTATATTTAAAAAACGAAATCAGATTTACCTCGTCACCCACCGCAGGAGCAATGGGAAATTCCACAGAGTTTTCAAATTCAAATTCTATATCGTAGGAATAAAACCTTACATTAACGCTCATACTGTTATTTTTTTCAAATATAAACTTAAATTGTTTAGTCACTGCGTCAATTCGAGTGTTTTTCAAAGAAAAATGTATCCATGATCAAAGACCGCTCATCCAACTTTTGGGTACAATTTTTTCAGAATCGACTTGAAATGACGTTGTAATAAGGAAAAAGTATGGGCTAACAAAAAAGCCAACTCAAAAAAGTCGGCTTATATAGTGTAGAATAAGTTTTTATGATTTCAGTTCCTGAATAAACAGACTGATCTCTGTACGAATCAACAGTTTTTCATCCAAAAAAGTTTCACAGAAAATCTGACAAATATTTTCATATTGAGAAATCAATGAAGCTTTAGAAATAATCTTATCACCAACTTTCGGTAAAGCAAAAATTTCAATTTTCTTAATATTGGTAATGAAACCAATCACTTTCGTATCAACACCAGACCCTTTAAAAAAGCTTTGCCCAAGAATTGATGAGCATGTCTGCGCCGAATGTTCTATGAGGCCTGATTCTAAAAACTGATTCTTGTGAACGAAAATATTGTCTGAAGTAATTTCAAAAGAAGTCACCACGTTTTCCGGAGTAAGTTCCAGAATATAATCAGCCATTAGCATCGGTTTGCGATGAGGTAAAAAATGGTGAATGTTAATGATATTTTCTTCTTTTAACTCCATTTAAACTATATTCTTTTAAAAACGTATAATTGTTTTTTTTGTCACACAAATAGATTTGAGGAATTCGTATTGAGAAACTGCAATTAAAAGATTCTCGATACAAATTCTTTTAGAATTTTACTCGAACTGACGAGTTGTGATTGTTTTGAATTTATTTTACAACCGTTTTCATCTGTGATTTTGCTATAACCGTATTATTTACTTTAGTAATGATTTCAACTAAAGTTACGCCAAGCATTTCATTGAGAATGGTTGCTTCGGTTACCAGATGATCTCCGACTTTAGGCAAGGTGTCTGTTTCAAAAGATTTGATGGCACCAATATACCCTGTGGGCGATTCCTTTCCCAAAAGAAAATATTTATACCCGGTGTGTAAAGCTACACTTTGAGCCTGATGCTCAATCAGTCCTGATGCCTGAAAGATTCCGTCAGTAACAAAGATATTGTCTTCTTTGATTATAAAACCAGAGATAACGTGATTTTCAGAATATTCTGAAACTTCACCTACCATGACGAAAGGAAACTTTTGCGGAATCAGATTTTCAACAAAATTTTTATCAGAATTGGGTAATGTAACTTCCATTAGCAAACGGTTAGCAATGCACATGAGTAAGCAAATCTTCCGCTTTCAGGAACACACAGAAGGATTCTTTCTCCTTTTTTCAGCTTGTCTGAATTCATCAGCTGCTCAACAGCAATGAAAATAGATCCAGCTCCAACATTTCCTACTTCGGAAAGATTATAAAACCATTTTTCCCATGGGAAGTCAAGTCCAACATTGGCAAATTCTTCTTTTAGACCTTCTTTAAAATAGCCTGACGAAATATGTGCCAGAACGTGATCGATCGATTCAGGATCAAGATCATGTTTGTCAAATGACGTTCTTAAACTTTCAGCACCTTTTACAAGAATATATTTGTCAAGAATTTTGGTATCCTGTTTTAAGGCAAAGATTGATTGGTTCAGCCACTCTTCAGCTGGATATTCAGCCCATGATTTCAGGCTGCCGTCTTCCTGCTTTTCGCAGCCGGAATACATACATGCTTCAATTTCGTGAGCGTAGGAATAGAAATCAATCCAGTCAATCCTTAAGGAAATTTCGTTCTCTCTCGGTTTGGGTTCCAGCAAAAATGCAGCCGCACCATCTGAAAGCATCCATCTCAAAAACTCTCTTTTAAAAGCTATGATGGGTCTTTCTTCCAGAAGTTTGAGATTTTCTGCTTCGTGATTAAATTTATCTGCGGTCATCCATGCAGACATTCTTTCGGATCCTACACAGACTGCATTATCTTTTATTCCTGCTTTGATGTTGAGGAACCCATAGTTCAGAGCGTTCATCCCTGAATTACAGAGACCGGTGGAGGTATTGATTTCTACTGACTTTCCGATATTCAGTTCGCCATGCACCATTGATGAATGAGACGGCTGAATCTGATCTGCTGAAGAGGTTCCACAAGACAGAAGCTGCATGTCTTCTTTTTTGAACTGATCATCAAAAAGACCTTCTACTGCTTTTGCGGTAATCTGCGCATTGGTGTGCGTAGGTTTCCCGTTTTTATCCAAAGCGTAGTATCTTGTTTTAATTTTATTATTCCTTAGAATTAAAGCTCTCGCTTTAGAAGGGGTATTATTTACGAAGCCAAGATAGCTTTCCATTTCGTCATTCGAAACCGGCTCATTCGGCAAGTATGTTGAAGCTTTTGTTATGAATACGTCTTGCATTTCTATTTTAAATTAATTCCTTGTAAATATTTTTTCTGTTTTTGTCTTTTTGACCACAAAACAGGTGCTAATAATAGGTGAAAAACCAACACAATTGGTGAAATGATCCAGATTGCTGCCATCAAATATACTTTAAAGAATTTGATCAGCAAAGGTCGTTTTTCCTTTTTCTTTATGATAAGGTTGCTCCAAACTGTAAAAATTTTGTTTCCTACTTTCTCAACTCTGACCAGAAAAGGTCTGATTTCTACCGCTCCGTTCCTCACCAGATCCGGTTGCAGATTTACAAAATCATTATTGTCAAAATGATTCTCAATGATCTTCCCGTATTTCACAGATCCAGAAATTTCTTCATCAGAAACTCCCGCCGCGGGAAGGATGCCGGATTTTTCTTTCTGACCGGTTGTCAGCCAACGGAGAATCGTTAAAACGCTGGTGTAATTATCATGCCTGTCAACCAAAGCAATGTTTCCGATGAGTCTGGCATTGAGGTTTTTTAAATAAACTTTTAATTTTTCCTGGGAAAGCATCCACATATTTCGTGTTCCGGAAACAGTCACTACAGGAGTGTCTTTTAACAGGCTTTCTGCATAGCTGCTTTTCAGAAATGAAATAATCGGAATAGAGGGAGTAAGGTACCATACCTGATATCCGAAAAGGATAAGATCGAATTTTTTGTTCAGTACACTCTCCGGCGGCGGAAGAATCTCAGTCGGAATCTGCAGATAAGATTCGGGAAAGGTGTTGAAAAAGACATCACCCGGCCATGGAAAAGGAAAATCCTCCTTCAACTGAATGTTGTAATAAGTTACTAAATATTCGTCCTTTTTATCTTCAAACGGCTGAGCGATATTTTTCATGATATCTTCCAGCTGCCCCGTTTGTGTGTAATATAAAACAAGTACGTTTTTCTGCATTGATATTCTTTATGGATTACAAAAATATGCTTTTAAAATTTATTATTCATTAATGAATACTCTTATTGATTCATTAGTGAACACTAAGTTAAATGCAGGGTTTTCAAAAACTGCATTTTCTGCATTGATAAATATAACCGTTTTAGGGAGATGGGTAATTTCCTGTATATTAAAATCTGAATCTGAAATCAGAAGAATGTCAATGGTTCTGGTGACTTCAGAGATGTTTTTAATATAATTCAGTTTTCTTTTTTTTACTATATAATTGTTCTCTGCAATTTCGCGTTTTTCAGTATTTTTTATATAACTGAAAATCTTTCTTCCGGCTTGCTGTAATGTTAGCAAAGCGTCTTTCTGCCCAAAGTCATCAGCGATGTGTAATATCACTGCGTCTTTCGGGATATACTTATTAAGTTCGAAATAAACAGATTTGTTTTTGTTAAAATCCCGTTTTATTTCATCCACGACTTCTGTTTCCTTGTATAGAAAACTTAAAAATAATTTCTTTTTAAAATAATTTTCATCTTCAGTTTCGCTCCTCAGTCTTTCAAATTCATTTCTGAAATAAGCATTGATGTTTTTGGCTCTTTCTTTATAGGAATTTCCGAATAATAAATCATCTTTACTGATTCTCTCTCCCACTTTTACAGTAATATCGCCGTCATAAATGATGAAATCACCTTTAGGCAGTACTTCAGAATTTCCATGAATATAGATAGGTAATATATCCAGTCCGAATTCTTCTGCCAGGTAAAAGGCACCTTTGTGAAAACGTTTTACATCATTCGTGTAGGATCTTTCTGCTTCAGGAAAAACAACGAGAGAATAGCCCTCCTTAATTTTTTCTTTTAATTTTTCTTTTCCGTTTTCGATACCCTGTGAGACCGGATAAAATCCTAAAGCCCTGACCAGTTTTCCAAAAACAGGAGAATCGTATACCCAGTCATTAACAAGGTAGATAATCTTATGAGTTACCATAGCAATAGCCAACGTGTCGAGAAAAGAAGTGTGGTTAGCAATTATAATTGCAGGTTTGCTGAAATCTTCGTCAGGGTTTGGAATTACTCTTTTCTTTACCCATGGATTTCCGTACAATACAGATGTTAAAAATTTGGCTAAGATTAATTTGATGAGCTGTAACGTCCTGCCTTTTGAATTTTTGACAAAAATACTGCCCAGGACTGAAAATAGGAGTCCACCCAATCCATAATATGCAAAAAGAATAACAGAGTGTAAAAACAATCTGAAAGTGATGGGTGAAAGTCCTTTTTGGGTTCGGTTAATAATTAAAAACCTGAACCAGAACGGATACAAAGTAGATGTAATAATGATGACGGAAAGCATTCCGATCAGAGCAACTAATGCAAGAGAATGTAAAGCAGGATGTTTGGCAAAAATTAAAGATCCGATTGATAAAATCGTTGTGAAAACGGCTAGTATAATTGAAATCCGGTAGGTTGGCAATTCATTTCTACCTGTTGTATGCTCTTTCTGCATTGCTTTCGTCAGGAAAATACTGAAGTCATCCCCGACTCCAAAGACCAAAGTGCATACGACCGTGCTGAAAATATTTAATTCCAATCCCAGAAAATAGAGGATTCCTGCTGTAACCACTCCTGTTAAAACAATAGGGAACATAGTCAGAAGCGTCAGTTCAAAATTTCTGAAAAAAATAATAATCGTCAGAAGAATGGCCAGTAACGAATAATTTATCAGGGTGTTGAAATCTCTCTTAAGTAATCCTAAAAAGTTTTCGTTCATCTGCTGGCGGTCAATGGCAATCGCATCATGCTTTTTCTCAATATCTTTTATAAAAGCATCTCTTTTCTTTTCATCAACTTTTACAATATTGGAAACCGTGTAAAACCCATTTTCCTCACTCAGAAACTCTGAGATTTGAAGGGCTTTAATCTTTTTGTAATCTTTTAAACTTAAAATGGAATAACTTTTATTTACATTTTCAACGAATTTATCAAATGCTGAACTGTTGAATCCGTATTTGTTTCCCTGATGAATCAATTCAGGTAAGATCTGATCTTTTTTATTTTTGTTCCAGAATCTGTTCCACGCTTCGATTTTTTTCTGCTGATCTTTTGAAGAGAGCACTACATTACCAATCGAATTATAACTTAAAATTTTTCCTTCTTTTTTTTCTTTCTCCAAAAACTGACTCAGGTCTGAATTTCCGGATAGGGCTTCTTCTTCAGAATTTCCGTAAGAAATCGTGTAAATTGATTTTGAAGTGATGTCAGATAGTTTTTCCAGCTTCGCTTCGCTTATTTTCAGATCTTTAGGGATGTAATTTAAATCACCGATATCTTCATTGAAACCAACATGTCTGAAACCAAATAAACATGCTATGATGACCAGAGAGCAACCGATAATCAAAGGTTTATTTTTCTCATAGGGATAGTGCCCAATGGTGTCGATAAAATTAGTATTCACCTTTCCTGCTTTTTCTTTAGGATGATACAGTTGCGGGACTATGATCAATGCTGAGACTGACGAAAATAAAACGGTAATTGATGCAAAAAGTCCCAGGTCTTTCAGGGCTTCAGAACGTACAAAAACAAGGCATAAAAATGAAACAGCTGTCGTTGCGCTGCTCAGGATAATCGGCTGGGTAATTTCTTTATATAGTTCTTCAATATTATTGTTGTGCTTGTAATGAGTGAGAATATGCAAAGCATAATCAATCGTAATTCCTATTAAAATAGCGCCAACGCTTAATGAGATGGTAGAAATTTTATCTTTTATGAAATACATTACCATCAAAGCAAGCAAAACTGAGAATAAGGTAGGTAGAAAAACGATAACAGGCGTTAAAACATTTCTGAAATAATATATAAGTAAGATCAAAAGCAGCGTCATTGAGATGATGACTGTATTCTGAATGTCTTTTTTGATCTGCTGAGCATTCGCAACAGCAATTACAGGTGAACCAAAATAGCTGAGTTCTGTTTTTCCTCTGAACTTTTTGTTAAGAGTATCTTTAATCTCATTTAAGCGGTTGATGAAGGCTTCATTGTTTTTGGTGTCATTACTTTTGTTTACAGGTTCGATGAATAAAAGGAGGTTTTTTCCGTCTTTAGTGACAATGTAATTGTCCTCCAGTTTGAAATCTTTGCTGATGTTGAGAGCATTCAGTTTCCTGATTCCTAAAAATGCAATCCCCAGAGGATCTTTTTTAATGAAATCTTTTGTGACAAGGCTTGTTGGTGAAGCCAGTGAAATGTAATTATTTTCGACCTGTTTTGCAATGCTGTCTTTATTCAGCTTTTGCTCAATTTTCCGATAATCTTCTTCATCTAAAAAAAAAGGAAGATTCTGATTAACAAAATCAAACGTTTCGGTAATTTCCTGACTGTTTACTTTGCCTTGAATGGACCCGATGTATTTTTTTACTGACTGCGTTTTTTCTAAAAACTGATCTGCTGTTTCAGATAACTGAAAACTGTCCTCATGTGATTTGTTTTCAATAATGACGATGATTTTGTCTGAGAAGTTCAGCTGTTTCAGGACTTTTGCTGTCAAATCAGATTTTTCGCTTTTCGGAATGATCTGATTGATGTCTTCTTCAAAATTAATTTTAGAAGCAAAAAACAGGCACAGTAAAGAAATTCCTAAAGCAGCTGCAGTAGAAAGAAATCTGTTTTTGGCAATCAGATAATATAAAAAGATAAAAAGACGATGCATGAGATTATCGAATCAGGTTTGCAAATTTAATTTTTTAAGGATTAGTTTAAAGAATAATGCGATAAGTTTTCGTTGAAAATCAAGAAAATATTCATTTAAAATGAAAAAAACTTTTACTTTTGCATGAGTTCCCTTTTTTGCCGGCATTAATCAAAACACAAAAATTTTATTCTTAATTGAGGAACTGTTTGTATGTTGAGAACCTTCGATGAAAAAATAAACAGTTTTTTATTTGTGGTAGTTTTACCATTTCTGTTGTTTTTTATATCCTACTATGGCTTTGAATCGTCTTATGTAAAACTCAAATCAATGGAGGAGGCTCCTGAATTTATGTTTTCATCGGTATATGCGTACCGTATAATTCCTAATTTTTTAATGGTATATGTTACAGAAGCAGTTGATTTTTCAGTTAATAATTACCTGATATCAGTTAAAGATTTACTTCATAAAAACGGTACGGTTTTTTATCACAGTATATTTTTGATCAACAGTTTCTTTTTTATACTTTCATCACTCGTTTTAAATTCTATACTGAAATTCAGACCTGTCGAGATTCTTTATAATTCCAATATCAGAATGCTGATCCATCTTTTAGCTGTTTTTTTTATTGTAATCGTACAGTATGTGCCTACGAACTGTGACAGCATTGCTGTTTTCTTTTATCTGCTGGGAATTTTATTAAGTTTAAAATATTATCATAAGAAAAGACGCCTTGATCTTATACTGCTGTGTCTCATGGTATTGGTGTCGACGTTGATAAGAGAGACGTCATGTCTCAATATTGCTTTTTACGCAGCGATTGCAGTCGATCCCGGAAAAATTAAAGCTGGAAATCTAAAGTCAATCAACGAAGTTGGTCTTTTGGTGGTGTCTTTTGTAATACCTTATATGGGATTGAAGTTGATGATCCCGCAGAATACTTCATTCTTTGAAGGCGTTTACCTGATGAAAAATTTCACAAGTCCTTTTAACATTGCAGGATTATTTTTCGGATTGCTAGGTTTGTATTTTACACTGCAACTGTGTGGCCCGTACGGAAAATTAATTTTGAAAAGGTACCTGTTTTTTTCATTGCCCTACTTGGGAATGATTACTTTTGTAGGGCTTTTTTGGGAAACGAGACTGTTTCTGCCTTTAATTCTTTCGGGGCTTATTGTTGCATTTCATCAGTTTAAAATATCTATACCAAAATAATGAGTTTACTACATCCATATTATATTGTTGCGCTGGTATTTTTGGTTATTTTCAGTTTTCAGGAAGTATATGGAAATAAGGTTGAAAAAAAATGGCTTTGGTTTCTGGGTGGGTATCTCATAATCGTTGCAGGCTTGAGAGATGAGGTGGGGCCGGATTATGGAAGTTATGTGGGGATTTATAATTATTCTGATACCAAAGATTATTTGAGTATTATCCGAAAAGCATTTTTTCTTGAAGGTCCTCAGCCTGTAGAACTTGAGTGGCTGTTTGTTCTGATTAATAAAGTTTTACTTAACATATTTAATGCGCCATTTTATGTTTTTACATTGGTTATCGCAGCGATTACCATTATTCTCAAGATAGAATATATTGATGACAATACTTTTTATCCATTTACATTTATTCTCTTTCTGTTTATACCTGGTTTTTTTATTGGAGAAAGCGGTCAGATCAGACAGTGCTTAGGATCTTTTATTGTTTATTATGGAATTAGATTTATCAAAGAAGATAAATTGCTTTTGTATTTACTATGTATTTATCTGGGGGCAGGTATACATAATGTCTGCTACATATTTTTACCGATGTACTGGGTTGCGCGTATACCTCTGAATAAAGTATGGATGCTTATTCTGATTATTGTTTCAGTCTTTGCTTCTCCTTTTGAGGTATATAAGTTTTTTGGAGATTTTCTCGGTAGCGTGGCAGGAGATAATGTACTCGTTGAGGGTTTTAACGGGTATATTGGGGAAACTGCTACACGTCTGAATGGTGGAATTGGTATTCCGGAAGTCATGATGGCAATTCTTACATTTTTTCTTTTCTATTTTGATACACCTATGCAGGAAAAATATCCTTACTATGAATATCACAGAAACTATGTAGTTATAGGGATCTGCTTTTATTTTATTTTCAGGAATAATCCTATATTTTCTTCAAGACTGGCGGGTGCTTTTATCGGTTTCTCTTATATTATCATCCCAAATGCTATGTATGTAGTATCATCGGGAACAAAAAAGCTGATACATACTTTTATCATTGCACTGTTTATTTTTAATTTTATCGTATTTGCAAGTTTTAAAAATATTATCAATGGTAATTTTACTATTGATCGCTATCATAATTACTTACTGCCATAAAAATTCTCCTTTCAACTTTATTATTTATAAAATTTAAGATTACATTTTTTAAAAAAAATGTAATCTTAAATTTTATATTATTCGCTGAAAATTGTATTTTTGATATAATAACTTAAAATAATTTTATGTTAAATATTGATTTAATTTAACTATTATTTAATATAATTGTTTTATGTTTTAAGTATGTTTAAATAATATTCGTTTTTTATTAATATTATTTAAATGTAAATTTATTATCACACCAAATACAATTTTAATATGAAAAGTAAAATTAGAAAGATTCTAATCGCAGTATTATGCTTAGTTTCTTTAAAAGCGTATTCTAAAAATGATTTAGAAATAGAGAATGTTGTATTGACAACTGATGAGTCGGCACTTAGCCTTGCAGTGGCCGATACACTAGATAGGGGGGACGGAATTGATGAGCACAGCAATTTTATAGAGTCTCGTGTAGCGCAAACCCTGGATTGGACTAAAGCACCTAACAGCTATATTTTTGATGCCAGTCAACATGGTGAAGGATTATTTATCCCTGTTAAAAAAGCATACGAAATGTGGAGCAGTTATAAGTATTTAGTAAGTGCGGATGCTATTAAGGGTAACGTGACTGCTGATGTACTTTGGGAAGATGTCCCTGGACTTATAAAGACTGGAGCAAATTACAGTCTGGAAATTCTTGACACCGGTGAGAATGGGAAAATAAAAGTGCTGATCAGCAAAGTCAAAAAAGGAAATGCAGTTATTGCTTTCAGAATCAATGGCGAAATTTTATGGTCTTGGCATATTTGGGCTACCGATGATCCTTCCGGCGGGTCTGTTTATAAAAGTTTTACAGAGGTCAAGAGGCAGAGAAAAGACGGTACAATTGAAAATATTCCGGATGCAGACTGGCAGTGGATGGACAGGAATTTAGGCGCTATCAACAATAGTAATACAGACGGGGATTGGATCAAAAGTGGTGGACTTCTGTATCAATGGGGTAGAAAAGACCCTATTCCTCCTTTAGTTTATAAAGGCAATGATTTTTATGAAGTCTCCGGATCAATAGGAAGAATTAGACACAGAGGAGCCAAAAACTTTGCAAACGCAGTAAATTTTGATAACCTTAGAAAATTTGTACTTCTTTCTAATGCAACTCTCGATAACAATATTCAGCTTTCTGTTAAAAATCCTTTAAGTTTAATTTATGTAAATAAAAATGATAATACAGGCCCTGCTTATTATAATAATAACACAGGTCTTATGGTCAACTGGTTTGGTAAATCAACAAGCATTAATGACAGCAGACTGTCGGAACTAAATTTATGGGCTGATAATTCAAAAGGAGTACTGACTTCAGATTATAACAGTGATAGCGGTGCCGCACCTTACAGGGACAAGTCTCCTTTTGATCCATGTCCGAATGGATGGAGAGTTCCCTCCATGTTGGTTGCTAATCTGGCATCAGGTGCATACGTAGATGATATCAGGATTGATTACTCGCCTTTTGGTGTTAGAACTACCTTAGGTAAAAATGCTTTTGAAGCTAATGGTTATCACATTATTAAGCCCAATGACGCTAATGTTCCGTCTTTTATGACCGGTTTCAGATTGTATCCGAATGTTGGTTTTGATTTGTCAAATGCGGGAGGAAACAATATGGGAGTGTTTCCCGGAACGGGTCAGCTTATTATAGATACTCAGGCTGGACAATATACTGATCAACATCATACAGGTCTTTGGACGGCAACAATGACCCGGTTTTTTGATGCTACACCTTCGGTTGCGGCAAGAGCATTATTTATGGTTCCGGACAAATATCAGCCAGATACACCGGATCCTGCAAATCCGACTGTCAAAGGCAGATATTGGTATGTGCCGACCTCAAATTTAAAAACTTCGGATGCCAATGGATGCCGATGTATAAAAGATCCTTTGTATGTAGTGAACGGATATAATTTTCCTACCCAGTATTTAAATATGAATTCAGAATATACCGAAGGTTTACATAATCCCAATACCTATCAGATTGTTAAAAGCACTGTTTCATCAATGATTAAAATTCCTGTTTCAAAGGCGTTTTCTGTTCAGAGTCAACTGTTAAATAATACTGAGATCTTAATCCCTTCAAATTTTAATGATTTAAAAGCGAATGTTCTATGGACGACCAATACAGGTTTAATTGGTACAGTTAGTGTCAGCAATCCATCTCCGGGCTCAACTGATGGTCTAGCCAATTCAAAGATTATTGTTGCGGTAAATCCCAATCAGAGCGGAAATGCGGTAATCACTTTACATAACGGAAATATAAATAATCCTGTGTATTGGTCATGGCATGTATGGGTAACGGATACAGAAATAGGATCGTATAATTATACAACAGAAATTCCTAACGCTTCTGCGACCAATTATGTGAATTATGTTCCTAAAGGTGATGTTTTAAAAACAGAATTCATGGATAGGAATCTTGGAGCTACTGATTCTTTTCCCATCGTAGCGAATCCTCTGACCCCTACGGCAGCGGAATATGCAAAAATAAGAGCCTCTACAGGTTTGCAATACCAATGGGGCAGAAAAGATCCCATTCCGTCATTTCAATATGCAGATACGAGAGCTTCTTATAATATATTCTTAGGAAATGTAAATGCAAATGGAAATATTGCTTATACTACACTTACTCCCGGTGTTTACAATACGCTTCCCGGTAATTATATTATTCCTTATGCCACCTATACAAATGCTACAAATGCCAATATATTATCTACTGATAAAACTTCAGATAAGATAGCAAAAGTACTTTCGTATTCCGTAAGAAATCCTCTGGTTTATATGATTCCAAGTACATTTGCTCCTTATAATACAGCTGTCCCGAATTATACAAACGGAACCGACTGGCTTTTAAATGAGCCGAATGTGGCAGCAGACCGATGGGGAAGAGGTGGTGAGAAATCCCCTTTTGATCCATGTCCGGAAGGATGGAGGATTCCGGATCTTACCAGTGTTGCCATTATTACAAACCGGGATTTTGGAATTACACCATGGTATAAAAAAGATAAAAATGTAGCAACAGCATATAATTTAATTAACGATTATGCAGGGGTAAGAGTGAGAAATACGACAACTACTACAATCGGTTATATGTTTAATGATTCCAGTTATCCTGTAGGAAACTATCCAAATTCAGGATCACGTGGTTTCAGGAGTGTTACTGCTAACCAGTCTTCTGCAGGAACTTTTACGTTCAATAATTTTCAATACCCTGGAGTCTGGACAGCAGCTTTGAACTCAAATTACATAGGAAGACCTATCAACATACTATTTGATGCCGCTTCAAGTGCCAATCGCCTGATTACGTTTCATGATAATAATGATCCGTATTTCGGAATGAACTGCCGGTGTGTAAAAATCAATTATAATCAGAACGGAAATGAATTGGGGCCTATTCCTGCGCTTCCGGTTACTGCAGGAGCATCGGTGAAAGCTTCAAATGTTTTCACAAAAAATGAAATTACTGAAATAGCCAAAGAAAACAGGATTACGCTGTTTCCTAATCCTGTGAAAGATGTATTGTATATAAAAGTTAGTGATACTAAAGATTATCACTATCAAATCTATAATGCTTCGGGTCAAATGGTAAAAGCAGGCAGGTTTGAAAACACAAAAGCAGATGTTTCTTCACTTGTTCAGGGAGTTTATCTTGTAAGAATCAATAATTCTGAAACTGTTGTAAAGATTTTGAAAAAATAAACCTAAAAAAGAAATTTTCTTAATCTTGCAGTAAAGAGAGGTAAAATAGTGCTTGGATATTCGTAAATTCATATTTTTGATTTCACAAATCAATGGATTTATATAATATTTTAAGGGCTGTTTTGCTTCTCTTTTTTTAACAGATCCAAGAACTTATGATGATGCGAGAGAAAATTTTATCTTTTTTTAATATTAAAGGCTTTATTAATGTTCTGATTATTGTGACAGCTTTGTTTGCGCTCACCTTTACCTATCTGCATAATGCAAAATCAGACGGATATATTTTGGGTGACTGGCTGATCAATTATCAGGATGGGGGGTTTAAAAGAAGAGGTCTTTCCGGAAGTTTTTTTTTCCTGCTACAGGACATTACTGGAGTACAGCTCAATTTGCTGGTTTACTTATTTCAGGTCATTGTCATTTCAGGATTTTTTTATTTTTATTTTAAATTAATACAATATAAAGAAGCAACATTTCTTTATGTCTCATTACTATTATCCTCTGTCGGCTTTATCGGCTTGTTTAACTGTGTAGATTATGTAGGTAAGAAAGAATTTATTGTTTTCTTTCTGTTTGCTTATTTCGTTTATCATATTAACAGCAATTCACTCACAAAATCAAAAGAATATTTCGTTTGTTCGGGACTTTTAATTGCGATGTTTTTTCACGAGATCACTCTTTTCTTCATTCCTTATTTTTTAATAGCAATCTATTTAAAAACCGGAAAAGTTGAATTCAAAAGATCTCTGAAATATATTATTTCCGTTTTTATTCCCGCTGCTCTTATCGTCCTATTAGGGAAGAACATAAATGAAGGTAATTCACTGCGAATTCTACAGGAACGCGGTGTTTTTTTAACAAATGGTATTTTCTTCTGGAATATTAATGAACGACAGTACATAATTGAACATTTTAAAGATTACCGATTATACTTTATAAGTTTTTTGATCTCCGTTTTTCACGTGAGTTTTTATTTAAAATATCAAACAGAAAAAAAGATGATATCTATTTTATTGATGGTGGCTTTTATCTTTTCTTTACCCCTGTTTTATCTTGCAATAGATTGGGGAAGATGGATGTATATTCATATGATATTCATTATTGTGCTTTTTGCCATGCAGTTGAAGGATAGTGCCCATACGATGAAATCTGAGACCCTGAAATTTAATTTTAAATTTTATTTTACCTTATTTATTGTCATTTTATCATTGACGTACCGTGTAGAAATGTCAGGAAAAGGCTTTACTTTTGAGGGATTTTTCTACAGAATCTTCATTTCGCCAATAGAATTACTGCATAAAATGATATGATGAAAAAACGATATAATAAAAAAGCTTTACTTTTGCAAAAATTTAGAGGATGTCGAAAAATTTAGTAATCGTCGAGTCTCCGGCAAAAGCAAAAACTATTCAGAAATATTTAGGGAAGGATTTCGAAGTCAAATCGAGCTTCGGACACATCCGTGACCTTCCAAAAAAAGGAATGGGAATTGACCTTGCCACCTTCAGTCCGGATTACGAAGTTTCGGCCGATAAAAAGAAATTGGTAACAGAGTTAAAGTCTGCTGTAAAGAAAGCCGAAATGGTCTGGCTCGCTTCCGATGAGGATCGTGAGGGAGAAGCTATTGCCTGGCATTTAGCAGACGAATTAAAACTGAAACCCGAAAACAGAAAAAGAATTGTTTTCCACGAGATCACTAAGAATGCAATTCTTAAAGCAATTGAGAATCCAAGAGATATTGACCAGAACTTGGTGAATGCTCAGCAGGCAAGAAGAGTTCTCGATAGAATCGTAGGTTTTGAGATGTCTCCTGTACTTTGGAAAAAAGTAAAACCGGGATTGTCTGCGGGTAGAGTACAGTCAGTTGCTGTAAGATTGGTTGTAGAAAGAGAAAAGGAAATTCGGCAGTTTACCCCGAAAGCAAGTTTCAAGCTTGACGGAATTTTCTTAAATAAGTCTGAGCAGGAAATTACTGCCAAACTTAAAAAAGATTTCGAAAAAGAAGCAGATGCAGAAAAATTTCTGGAATCAGCAAGAACGACAGAATTTAAAGTTCTGAATGTTGAGACCAAGCCTGGAACACGTTCAGCTTCCGCACCATTTACCACCTCCACTCTTCAGCAGGAAGCTTCCTCAAGGTTGGGGTACAACGTTACCAATACAATGCGTCTGGCTCAGAGATTATATGAAGAAGGTTTCATCACTTACATGAGAACAGACTCTGTAAATCTTTCTCAGGAAGCGATTGACGGTGCAAAAAATCAGATAACATCCGAATATGGCGCTGAATATTCTGCACCAAGAAAATATACAACAAAATCATCATCAGCCCAGGAAGCTCATGAGGCGATCCGTCCTACAGATTTCTCTGTTAAATCAATTGGTGATGTTCAGCTAAGCAAATTATATCAGCTCATTTACAGAAGAACATTAGCTTCGCAAATGGCGAATGCTAAAATTGAGAAAACCGTTATCGAAATTGGAAATTCAAAACTGCCTCAGCATTTTGAGGCCCAGGGTGAAGTGATTATTTTTGACGGTTTCTTAAAAGCTTACGGAATTGTCAAAACAGAAGACGAAGACGAAGAAAGTAATGAAAAATTATTGCCGAAAGTTACGGTAGGGGAAGTGTTAGACTATAAAAAAATTACTGCTACAGAAAAATTCACCAGACCAAGTGCGAGATATACAGAAGCAGGTTTGGTGAGAAAGCTTGAAGAACTGGGAATCGGCCGTCCGTCAACGTACGCGCCAACTATTCAGACGATTCAGAACCGTGAATATGTAGATAAAAGAGAACTTGAACCACAAATTCGTGAAGTGGTAAAAATCTCTTTGGCAAAAGATAAAATTAAGAAAGAAGTTCTTGATGATAAATTTGGAGGAGATAAAAATAAATTTGTTCCTACTGATATTGGTGAAGTGGTAAATGATTTTCTAACTAATAATTTTTCTGAAATCTTAGATTACGGTTTCACGGCAAGAGTAGAAGAAAGTTTTGACGAAATTGCTAACGGAGATCAGAAATGGAAAGAGATGATGACTGATTTCTACTCAAAATTCCATCCTAGAATTGAGGACGTAGAAGAAAATGCTGACCGTGCCAATGGAGAACGTCTTTTAGGTGTCGATCCTAAATCAGGAAAGAACATGTATGCAAGAATAGGAAGATTCGGGCCGATGATTCAGATTGGTGAGCAGGATGATGAAGAAAAACCAATTTTTGCTTCTTTAATGGCTGGACAGAATATTGCAACAATCGGTTTGGATGACGCTTTGGAATTGTTTAAACTGCCGTTTGAATTAAAAGATTTTGAAGGCCAGTCAGTCACCATCGGTGTTGGAAGATTCGGGCCTTATGTGAAATGGGGTGAAACTTATATTAGTGTTCCTAAAGGTGAAGATCCGCTTTCTATTGATCAAAACCGTGCAGAGGAAATTATTGCCGAAAAGAAATTAGCTGATGCACCTATCGCAAACTTTAAAGGAGAGCCTATCACTAAAGGAACAGGTAGATTCGGACCTTTCATCAAGTATCAGAGCATTTTCATCAATGTTCCGAAAAGATATGATTTTGACAACCTTTCTCAAAGTGACATCAATGAATTGGTAGAAGCTAAATTAGAAAAAGAAGCAAACAGATACATTCAGCAGTGGGAAAAAGAAAAAATCTCCCTTGAAAATGGAAGATGGGGGCCCTTCATCAAATTTGGAAAAGCAATGTTTAAAATTCCTAAGAAAAAAGATGATACCAAATATGAATCTGACGAGTTGAAAGAAGTTTCTCTTGATGAGGTTAAAAAATGGATCACTGCACAGGATCCTAAAGCGTTCGCTGAAAAGAAAAAACCTGCCGCTAAAAAGCCTGCCGCAAAGAAAACAGCGACTGCAAAAAAAGCTCCGGCTAAAAAACCAGCTGCTAAAAAATAATAGTTTAAACTTAAATAAACCCCTTTTGAAATCATCAAAAGGGGTTTATTTTTGCGAAATTTGCGTTTTTATTTATATAGCTTAAGAGTTAGTCAAAACCTAATCAATAAATTAAGCCTGAATTCAGGATAGAATTAATTTGTTGATTATCATAGGATTCAACTTGACAGTGTGTAGTAAGAAGACATGTTTGATAGTATATCTTTAAAAATATCATGATGAATTAATAATATGAAAACTAATGTGGTTATTAAGTCGTAAGTTAGTTTTAAATCATAGCTATGTTTCGTTTTTTAATTATCATCCTTCTTTTTATCCTTTCCTTCGTTAATTTCTTTCCTGTACCAAGTCAGAGTACGTGGTATGTGGGCATTGCAGTTCCTGAATTTCCATGGATATTTATGCTTGTGTCACTAAGTTTATTGGTTTGGAGTTGGTATTCCAAAAGATTCAGAAAAGCCTCAATTATTATAGGGGTTATTACTTTTGTCATTCTTTCTTCACCAATAGTCCGCGCTTATAATGTTGGAAGTCGTCTTTCTGCAGATCTTGAAAATTCGTTCGGAGTAAAAGACGCTGATATGACTGGTTTTCATCAGGAACATCCTTTTAGCTTTCTTCAGATGTTTACGGGTAACGGAGCAAAAAATATCCCTTTTAGAACTTATCATTTTGCAAAACCTGCCGGTGTTGATTTGACATTAAATTTTACTCCTTCAGCCATTTCCGGCGTTCGTCCGTGCTTAATAGTAGTGCATGGCGGTTCATGGAAACGTGGGGACAACAGCGAAATAGCTGCTGCCAACAATTATTTTGCCAATGCAGGATATCAGGTAGCAACCATCAACTACAGGCTTGCTCCGAAATTTCCAAGTCCGGCGCAGCAGGAAGATTTGCATTCTGCATTCAAATGGATTCGCCAACATTCAGCTGAGTTAAAAGTTGATACTACTAATATCGTTCTGATGGGAAGGTCTGCAGGTGCATCAATCGTTTTAACCATGGCCTACACCGGACACGAAAGTGGCGTGAAAGGAGTTGCTGCATTTTATGGAGCTATC
Organism: Chryseobacterium sp. HNCC26DJ238; assembly: GCF_057180465.1. Classification (NCBI taxonomy): domain Bacteria; kingdom Pseudomonadati; phylum Bacteroidota; class Flavobacteriia; order Flavobacteriales; family Weeksellaceae; genus Chryseobacterium; species Chryseobacterium sp. HNCC26DJ238. The sequence continues at coordinate 16,717 of NZ_JBXUGI010000026.1, read as the reverse complement.
AATATGCCGTGGAGTTATAAAAATCCGGATAATCCTCTGATTATGGATTCAAGAGAAGTCCAGCGGGATTTTCTAGGAGGTACGCCCGATCAGGTTCCGGATAGATATCACGCAGAATCGCCGTTATTTCATGTAAATGCAAAGACAACCCCTACATTGCTTGCTCATGGTTGTCTTGATGCACACGTGTGGCATATTCAAAGTGAAATGATGAAAAAAGAACTGGATAAGCACCATGTGAAAAACTATCTGCTCACCATTCCGTGGGGTACACATGGTTTTGAATATAATTTAAATGGTCCTGCAGGACAATTGTCAATGTATTCGGTTGAAAGGTTCTTTTATTCTGTTACACAAATGAAAAAATAAGAGAATTGTACTATTTATCTTTAAAAAAAGGAACCCCTAAAGCGCAGGATACTTGATCAATATGCAACGACTAATTTAGTTGTAAATTAGAATCAATGGGCAAATCTGGCGACATCACAAGAAAAGATTTTTTAAAACTTTCAGGTTTAGGAATGATGGCGTTAGCTCTGAGCTCATTTACCGGGTCATTGGATTTTTCGGACCAGCCTTATTTCAAATTAAGAACAATCGGGCGACAATTTTCTTTAGAAGGATACTATATTTGGTGTTCCTCTCCAATTTGGGGTGACGATGGAAAGGTCCATCTCTTTTATTCAAGATGGAAGAAAGAAAAAGGAATGGGAGGCTGGCTTAACGGTTCTGAAATCTGCAGAGCTGAATCAAACTCACCATTTGAAAATTTTCAACATAAACAAGTGATTCTTGCGCCTAGAAATGGCGATTTTTGGGATGCAACCACCTGCCATAATCCTTTGATTAAAAAAGTAGATAATCAGTATTGTCTCTTCTTCATGGGGAATTCGAACGGAAAGACCAATACCAAAAGAATAGGATTGGCTACCTCAAAAAGTCTTAATGGAGATTGGACAAGACCTGATCAACCTCTGCTTCTTCCGGGAGAACATGGTGCGTGGGATGATCACTGTACGACCAATCCCGCTTTCGTAGAAGGAAATGATGGCAAATATTGGCTGTTTTATAAATCCTGGAATACAGAAGAATATGAATCTCAGAAAGGAAATGTACGAGGAAACCGGAAATATGGACTAGCCAAAGCTGTTTCTCCAATGGGACCCTACAGTAAAGTTTCTGAAAACCCGGTAATTGATTTTTCTTCTTTGCCTGATAATGCTCAGTTGGAAGACGCTTTTATCTGGAAACAAAACGGGAAATTTCATATGATAGCCAGAGATATGGGATTTTTTAATCATGAATACGGTTTGCATTTGACGACAAAAGACGGAATCACGTGGACAAAACCTGAAATTGCTTATCTCAATATGCAGCATTATATCAAAGAATCAGATCCTCCCAAACATCTGAAACGTTTTGGACGGCTCGAACGTCCGATGATTTTAATGAGTAAAGACGGAAAAAGACCTCAATATTTATTTGGTGCCACACAGGGAGGAAAATTTGAAACTTCTACATCATTTGTATTTCAGATTTTGTAAACATATCAACTTTCCGAATTTTAAAATAGTGATAAGGTTAATCTGTAAAACAATATTTTATCATATAAGTGAGTGAATCTTTTCCTGATTGTCAAAGGTTACAGAGCTGAACCTATTGTGAGCAAAAATTATCTTACTTAAATCGACTTTTTGTGATCATGATGTTAAAAATTTTTAACTAAATTTTAATCAAATGTGCTGTGAAACTGTATTTTAATTCTAAAATCTAAAATATGAATTCTAAAATCTGCTTACTCATTTAATTTTAATATTTTTGAGCTTTAATAAGTATTTGAAGTATGGATTTTGAAGATTTTATCATTTCGCCAAGAAATTTCAGAACAGAAAACTGGCAGATTGGCAGCCAGGTTATAAAGGAAATAAAGGAAGACGGTATCGTATTGCTTTTCGTTTCAGATTACAGGGGTGCTGGTGGTGATGCTGAAGTTCAGGATTTTACTGCCATCAGAAAAGAATTTTATCAGCTTTCCAGACTTGATTTTGAAATTCCAATTGTGGATTTGGGAGATTTGGTTTCCGGGAAATCAGTGGAAGATTCTCATTACATTTTACAGGAAGTACTCTCTGCCTGTCATTACAAAAGAGCGATTCCTGTAATTATCGGCGGGTCCAATGATTTTGCTTTTTCACTGTTTTCGGGATTGAATTTACATAAGAAGGATATCAGTTATACGCAGATCAGCAATATTATTTCTTTAAAACAAAGCGAAGGTATTGATGAACATTCTTTTTTAAGCAAGATCTTAGGGTCAAAAAATTTCTCAATCAGGAATTATCATCATTTAGGATATCAGAAACATCTGAATGAAACAGATTCTGTAAAACTGATTAAAGAAGTAGAATTTGATATTGTAAGATTGGCTGAAATGATGAACTCTACTGAAAAAACGGAGCCGTTCTTCAGAAAAGCAGACTTGGTAACAGTAAATTGTGATGCTGTTGAAAGCTTTGGCGATGCCTTCTCAATAAATCCTCAGGTCAACGGATTAAACAGAAGAGAAATATGTGCTTACATGAAGGAAGTCGGGTTAAGCGAAAACCTGAAATCAGTAGGGATTTTTAATTACAATATTTATTCAGGTAATCAGGGAAACCACCAGCTTTTAGCACAGATGATCTGGTATCTTATTGAAGGAATAAACATCCAGCAATCACATCCGAAAGAGAGACACTATGAAATGTTCTATGTTCTGATTGAAGACAGACAATATGCATTTAAACGGGATACCTTCAGCAATCTTTGGTATTTCGGTGACGATGACAATATCGAAAACTGTATTCCGTGTTCGAGAAGTGATTTTGATGAAGCCAAAAAAGGCTGGCTGAGCGCAAGGTTCACAAAAATATGAAAATATGGGAATCTCTTTAAAAATCTCTATCATCGTTCCTGTTTATAATGTGGGCAATTATTTGGCAAAATGTCTGGATTCACTTATCGGGCAGACGTATCAGAATATTGAGGTTTTGGTAGTAAACGATGGAAGCAAGGATCATTCAGAAGAGATCATTCAGGATTATGAAAAACGATTTCCTGAAAAAATAAGAGCTTTTAAAAAGAAGAATGGAGGATTAAGCGATGCCAGAAACTTTGGAATCGAACAGGCTACCGGAGACTATTTCGGTTTCGTAGACAGTGACGATTATGTGACATATGACATGTTTGAAGAAATGATCAGTCTCGCAGTAAAACACGGTGCTGAGATGGTTATCTGTAATATACAGAAAGTTGATGAGTATGGAAATGTAAGTCAAAAACTCACCCAGATTCCAAATATGCCGGAGAAAATAGATCTTGAAGATCATTTTTCAATATTTTCAGATTTAAGTTATTTTGCATGCAACAAATTATTCAGTAAAGAACTTTTCAACCGGAAAAGATTTAAAAAGGGTGTTCATTTTGAAGATATCCAATTGATTCCGCAATTATTGTTAACGTGTAAAACAATTGCCCAGACGCAGAATTTTCATTACCAGTATCTTGAGCGTACAGATTCTATCTCAAAAAGTCATACGCAAAAAGGACTTGATATTTTAAAAGCAGTCGAAGATGTTGAAGATTTCTTTAAAAAATCAGTTTATTCTAATAGAGATAAAGAGCTGAAAAACTTCCAGATTTTGGAAGGGGTCTATACTTTTATTGCATATCTGGCATTTGTAAAAGATGAAGATGTTTTTTACAAAATGTCCGGAAAATTAGACGTTTTCAGACGGGAACGGAACATTAATTTTAAAGATATATTAATATACAGTCGTTTTGGTAAGAATTATATTTTATCTTTGTCCCTGAAAAAAAAAATATTTTATCTTCTTTTTTTTGCAGGACAGAAAAAAATGATAAGAAAATTAATGTAAACACAAATGGAAAGCAAATTGTCATATAGGATTAACTTGTTGACAATGATTTCATTAAGACTTTAAGGTCAACTAATTCCATAAAGTACTTAAATAGAAAAAAAATGAAGAATTTTGAATGGTTCCTATATAATGCTGGAATTTCTATTTTTTTTGTAAAAATAGGTCTTGGTTTCTTATTCTCTTTTTTAATCACATTTTTTTCTATTCCTACGATCATAAAAATTTCCAGAAGGAAAAACCTGATGGATGAGCCGGGTGTGAGAAGTTCACATCTGCGAAAAATTCCTAATTTAGGAGGAATTGCTATTTTTTTCTCAATAGGGATCTGTACCTCTGTCTTTGCATACGAACTTTTTGATTTATATAAATTTTTGTTCGCTTCACTCATCGTCCTGCTGTATGTAGGCGTGATGGATGATATTGTAGTCATGAGAGCTTATAAAAAGCTGGTAGCGCAGGTTGTGGTTTCGGCATTTATCGTTATCGGATCAGATATCAGGATCAGGAATCTTTTTGGTATCTGCGGAATTTATGAGATCAATTATATCATAAGTATCATTGTTACTATTATTACTTTTGTCATACTGATTAATGCTTTCAATCTGATTGATGGAATTGACGGACTGGCAGGAGGGTATTCTCTGATATGCAGTGCCCTTTTCGGGATAAGTTATTATCGTTTAGGAGCATATAATTATCCTTTGGTGGTTTTATCAGTTGTTATTATAGGTTCTGTTCTCGCATTTTTATATTATAATCTATCCAATTACAGGATGGCAAAAATATTTATGGGGGATACGGGCTCTATGCTATTAGGTTTTTTGCTTGCATTTACCTGTATCTGCTTTATTGATATTTTTATTGACCGAAAGCTTCCGAATGTACCAAGATATCATCTGAAATCTGCACCTGTAATTGCAGTGGCTATTTTGATACTGCCCATTGTTGATACTTTAAATGTAATTCTCGTCAGGCTCTGGAACAAAAAATCTCCTTTTGAGGCCGATAAAAATCATATTCACCACAAACTTCTTAAGCTTGATCTTACTCACAGAAGATCCAGTTTTTATATTATAACGTACTATCTATTTATTGTAACAGTCGCTTATTTCCTCAGGCATACTGATGTAAATCTTCTGTTAATCACTGTTTTATTATTAGGATTTATGGGCGCATATCTTCCTGATATGTTTTATTTGATAAGAAATAACAATAAATTAAAAAGTAATAATTAAATTTCTATTTTTGCAAACTACATTTAATTATGATGAAAATCTTTAAGTATTTATTATTTTTAACCTTGCCGTTTGTATTATCTTCCTGCTTAACAACAAAGGATGTTAAATACATGCAGCCCAGTGAAAGCCTGGTAATTAATGAAGAAGGGCTGATTCCATATAATATTCCTGTTTACAGAATTACAAAAAACGATATGCTGACGCTGAATATCGTTACAACTCCAAAAGGAGATGCTGCTCAATTTTATTCATCGTTAAATACATCTGTTAACGGGCAAAATAATTTCAGCGTGACAGGAGGGACTGGAACCGGTGGAAATGCTGTAATTTATTTCAATGGACTGAGGGTTGACTCTAAAGGAGATATTAATGTTTTCGGTATTGGTTATATCAAAGCAGAAGGCCGGACAATTGAAGATGTCAGGGCAGATATTCAGGAAAAGGTAAATGAAAATTTTCAGGAAGGTAAATCTGATGTCAGACTGGACACCAATGGGATTACTTATTATATTTTAGGAGATATTGAAACAACAGGGCTTACCGGTGAAAAAGTAGCCCACAAAAATACATTGACACTTACCGAGGCTATTGCTATTAACGGAGGACTAAACAGAACGGTTGACCGAAAAAACATTGTCATACACAGAAAATATCCTGAGGGAATTAAAATTGCAAAAATAGATCTTACCCGTGAAGATGTTATGAATTCACCCTACTATTATGTTCAGAACGGAGATGAGATTTTACTTTCTACACAAAGAAGAAGCTTAAATGGCTTTGGAAAAGATCCTGTACAGACTATAATCAGCGGGGTTTCTGTCATTACAACTGCATTATCCATTTATCTACTCCTTAAAAACCTATAATTATGATTCCAGGAAAAGATACTGCCGTAGATAAAAATGCTGCTCAGAAAGAGAGATTCGGATCTTTTGCACTGTTTGATATTGAATATTTCCTAAGAAGACTTCTGAAAAACTGGTATTGGTTTATTATTATGCTTTTTATAGGGTACAGTATTTCATGGTTTTATGGCAAATACTATGCACAAAGCATTTATGCATCAAATTTGTCTTTAAGTATCTCAAATAATACTGCAAGTTATTTTACACCAAGTCAGTCAATTAATTTTATTTGGGGACAAAACGGTAATCAGGATGGGATTTACTTAAAAAAGATGCTTCTGTCAAGATCTCACAATGAATTTTTGGTAAAGGAACTTAATTACTACGTTAACTATCAGACAAAGGGTTTTATCAAATCTACATATCTTGACAGAGATGATTCTCCTGTATTTTTAGAAGTTGACAGAAAACATCTTCAGCAGGTTAATTATCCTATTACTATCATCCCAAAAGGTGGGAATTCTTACGAAATAGTTTTACCGGAGGAAGGTGAATCTACCAATCTTTATTCATATGACTATGAAGGTTTTCAAAACATCAGCAGTTTTACAAGACCCACTGATAAAATAATAAAAGTCAATGAATGGTACACTTCTCCAAATTTAAGATTTAGGTTATTACCCAATCCTGTAGCCCCAAAAATAAAATTAGAAAACATTATTGTTAATCTTACAACGGTAAACGATGCTGTGAATGGTATAATAGGTACAGTAGGGGTTGACTTTGATAAAGAAATTAATACCATTATGATTATAACCAAAACAGGGTATAATCTGAATAGTACAGTTAATTTTTTAAATAAATCTGTAGCAGAACTGCAGAAAAAGAGGTTTAATGATAAAATTAAAGTTGACCAGAACACAGAAGTATATCTGAAGGAAAGTTTAGGGGAAATCAGAAAAAAACTTGATTCCAGCGGTGCAGTCTTAAATTATTTAAAAACGTCTGAAAAATTATATGATATTAAAGACCGTGATGAAAAATCACTTTCCAGAATCAAAGATCTTGATGCAAAAAAGGCAGATATTTTAAGTAAGATGTCATCTTTGAGTACAATCAGAAATTCTGTGGAAACTCAAAATTTTGATAAAATGATCAGTCCGTCTGCTGCAGGTTTTGATGACGGATTATTTTCTGCTACAGTATCCGAATTGAAGGCTTTATACCTTAAAAAAAGAGAATTATCCGCGATATATACCCCGAACTCAGAGCCTATAAAAGAAATCAACAGGCTCATCAGCGACGCAAAGCAAAATTCAGCAGGTTCATTAAGGAATGTGTATAACATCTATACGGAGCAGCTAAACAAAATTGACCAACAGGTTGGTGAAGCCAACTCGGACTTATTGACTTATCCTGAAAAACAGAGAAAATATCTGGATGCTGAAAGGGGATATAATATGATTGAAGCAACTTATAACAGTTTATTGAGCAGACAGAACGAAAGCCAGATGAGACTGGCAACCAATCAATCTGACATGACCGTTATTGATCCTGCAAAGAATCTGGGTCAGGGTCCGATTGGACCTAATGTAAAAGGTACTCAGATGGCCATTATTGGAGGAGTACTTGCATTGCCGTTCTCAATTATTTTAATTGGCGGGCTGTTAGACAGTAAGATCAGAAATATAAAAGAACTTCTGAGTGCTACAAAAATTCCGCTCCTTGGAGTTATTGGGAATAATAGTACTGAAAATATGCTTACCGTTCTTGAATCACCAAAATCTTCAGTTGCCGAAGCTTTTAGAGGGATTAGAGCCAATATGCGGTTTTTATCAAACGAAGATGGTAACAGCAAGGTCATTTTGGTCACCTCTTCTGTAGGAGGTGAGGGTAAAACTTACGTTTCGATCAATCTGGCATCAGTTTTAGGTCTAAGTGATAAGAAAACAATATTGATGGGGATGGACCTTAGAAAACCTAAAATCTTTGGAGACTTTAATATTGATAATAAAAATGGGATTTCCAATTACCTCACCGGTGAGGTATCAATTGATCAGATCATTAATAAAACAAATATTCCTAACCTGGATGTTGCTACATCAGGACCAATACCGCCAAACCCCTCAGAGCTTTTGATGAGTGATAAAAATATTCAATTAATCGATGAGCTAAAACAGCGATATGACTTTATTATTATTGACTCACCGCCTGTTGGGCTGGTAGCAGACTCTTATGATCTGATGAAACATTCAGATGCTAATTTATATGTAGTCCGTCATGAATATACAGAAAAGTATATGCTCAAGATGATTACCGAAAAATACCATAATGATGAGATTAAACACCTTGGTTTTGTTTACAATGATTATGTGGTAAAACAGGGTTACGGCTATGGTTACGGCTATGGTTATGGCTATGGTTACGGTTATGGCTATTTCGACGAAGATAAAAATTATAAAGAGCCGCTGTTCATCAAAATAAGAAACTTTGTTACAGCGCGTTTTAATCAAAATAAGTAACATCAGGCGTCTGGTGAATAGGGTTAGCTGTTACAAGAGAAAATAGAATCTGTTAAAAAAAGAATAAATTTGCCTGTTTGCCGTTTACTTTATAACAAATTATGTTTTTTTGTTTATTTTTAACGAAACATTAAGGTTATCATTAATATAAAAATGTTTTATATTTGCAAAAATTAATTTTTAAAATAACCATAAATCCATATTCTTCTATGAATAAAAAATTATTGTTTAGCTTCCTTACCCTCTTAGGTACAATGGTAAGTTTAAAAGCACAAAGAAATGAATTGGGAATTCGTCTCGGGATGAGTAATTTAGTAGGTGACATAGGAAAAACCAATTATATTCTGCAGCAGCCATTGGATTTTGACAGAGTTTCTGATTGGGGAGTTCCTTTTTATGGTGGTTTGTTATATAGATTTAATTTTAATCCTCATCAGACTGTAAGAGTAGACTTAGGGTATAACCAGATACAGTTTAGTGATAAAGCTGCCAAAGAAGAATATAGAAGAAATAGAAATTCATTTGGTAAAAACAATGTATACGAAGCAAGTATTGTGTTTGAATACAATCTTTTCCCTGTAAATAATGAGCAGTTAAGTATGCTGAGTCCTTATATTTTTGCAGGTTTTGGAGGCTTGATGTTTGATGCGCCAAAAGCTGTATTAACTCATGACTTCAGAAGGAATGTCGATGGTGTGGCACAGGCCCCTGTTGATGAGTTAGATTTCACAACCACTACACAGTATACTATGGGTAGGAAAACAACCGCTCATATCCCTTTTGGAGTGGGTCTGAAATACAAATTCAATCATGGCTGGGCAATTTTTGCAGAAGCCACATTCAGATATACTCTGACTGATCAGCTGGATCACAGTAAAATATTAGGTAAAGATGTTATTTCAAATTACAATGCTGATATTTTAAATCCTGCTACAGGGGGATCTCTTCTGCAGACAGGAGATTATTTTGCGGTTTCTAAAGAGAGAGAGGCAGCTTTTATAAATGGTCGGTCAATAGGTGATACAGAATCAAGAGATTGGATGAATACTTTCAGTTTAGGATTGACCTATTCTTTTGGAAGACCACCATGTTATTGTGATTAATTATTTATGTCATTGATTAAAGATAAAATAGATTCCGAGAATTTACCGCAACATGTAGCCATCATCATGGATGGTAACGGAAGATGGGCGAAATCGAGAGGTGAAGAGAGAACGTATGGGCATAAAAATGCGATTAATGCTGTAAGAAATGCAATTAATGCTTGTAATGAAATAGACATACCTTATCTCACGCTTTATACATTTTCCTCAGAAAACTGGAAGCGTCCTACTGATGAAGTAAACACGCTGATGACTTTGCTGACCGAAACGCTGCTTTTGGAAGCCGAAGAGATTTTCAGTAAAGGACTGAGAATGCATGTGATCGGTAATTTGGAAAAATTACCGTCTTTGGTAAGAGAACAACTTTTGAAGGTTGTAGAGCTGACAAAAGAAAACACAAAGGGGAATTTGGTTTTAGCCATCAGTTACGGCTCTCAAAACGAGATACTGAATGCCGTTAAAAATATCAGTGCCGATGTAAAAGAGGGAAAAGTTGATATTGAAAATATTAATGAAAAATTATTTGAAAATTATCTTTATACTAAAGATTTCCCACCTGTAGATTTGTTGATAAGGACCAGTGGCGAAATAAGGGTAAGCAATTTCCTACTGTGGCAGATCGCCTATGCAGAACTGCAGTTCCTTAATATTTTGTGGCCGGATTTCACAAAAGATATCTTCTTCCAATGTATTGTAGATTATCAAAACAAGGAAAGAAGATATGGCCTCACGGGCGAACAAATACAAATCCAGTAAATTAAGAAAAGAAAGATTACGATAAAATGAAGTTTAGACTATTACCCATCATTATGTTTGCTGCTTCTGCACATTTTTATGGACAGGTGACACCACAAGACAGCACAGCAGTAAATACTACTTCTGTTCTTGCGGAAAATCAAACAGGAACTTACACTCTGAAAGACATTGTTGTTGATGGGGTAAAAAAATATACACCGGCGCAGATCTTGAGATTTACAGGGCTTACCAAAGGTGAAGAAATTGATATTCCGGGACAGAAAATCAGCAACGGAATCAAAAAACTTTGGGATTCCCAATCTTTCTCTGAAGTTGAAGTATACATTGAGAGTATTGAAGGCAAAACAGTTGTTTTGAAATTTTATCTCCAGGATTTAAAAGATCTTGGCGAAGTCAAATTTACAGGAAGGGGGATCGGAAAATCTAAAAACGAAAAGTTAGCGAAGGACAACAACCTGAAACCTGGAACAAAAATTACTCAGAATCTTATTTCAAACCTTAAAACAAATATCCCGAAGGATTATGTGAAAAAAGGTTTTGCTGATGCAAAAATCAGCATTGAAGACAGAGTTAATGCGGGTGATCCCAATTTGGTGGACTGGACGATTAATATTGATAAAGGAAGAAAAGTAAAAATCAGCCATATTGAGTTTGAGGGTAACGACAATGTTACAGATGCTAAATTAAGGAAAAAAGCATTTAAAGAAACCAAGCAGAAGAGATTTGGTATTGGCGGTATTTTAAAATCTTCAAAATTTATTGAGGAGAAATATCAGGAAGATAAACAGAATTTGGTTAATTATTATAATTCATTAGGGTACAGAGATGCACAGATTGTTTCTGATTCAGTATGGAGAAATAATAAAAATAACTATGAAATTAACGTAAAATTAAGTGAAGGCAAAAAATATTACATCGGAGATATTACTTTCACAGGAAATACCGTATATGCTACAGAATATCTTCAGAGAATTCTTGGATATAAAAAAGGAGACATATATGATGCTGTAGGATTCAACAAAAAAGTCGGGATAGACGGTGGTAAGGAAGACGATTCTGATATCAAATCGATCTATATGAATAACGGTTACCTTTTCTCTAATGTAACTCCTGTAGAAAAATCTGTTTCCGGAGATAATATCAATCTGGAAATAAGAATCAATGAAGGAGAGCAGGCTACCTGGAACAGAGTAACATGGGAAGGAAATACTACGACCCATGATCACGTTATTTTAAGAGCTTTAAGAACAAAACCGGGAGAATTATTTAAGAAAACAGAAATCAAAAGAACGTATTTTGACCTTGCAGGTATGACATTTTTCGATCCGCAGCAGATCGGACAGGATATTCAGCCAAACCAGCAGGATAATACAGTTGATATCAATTGGACACTTGTTGAAAAAGGATCTTCTCAAGTTCAGCTGCAGGCAGGTTATGGAGGAAATAGCTTCATCGGAACTTTGGGATTAACATTTAATAACTTTTCGCTTAGAAATTTCCTTAAATTCAAAGACTTCAGGCCGGTTCCTCAGGGAGACGGACAGACTTTATCTATTCAGGCACAGGCAGGACAGTATTTCCAGAATTACGGAGTCTCATTTGTAGAACCATGGTTATTCGGAACAAAACCAACAGCTCTTTCTGTAAGTTTAAATAATTCGAGAGTAAACTATAATCAGGTATCAGGACCGGATCAAAGATTAAATATTTTTTCTGCCACAGTCGGACTGAACAGGTTGTTGAAATGGCCGGATGATTATTTCTCTCTTTATACAGGTCTTCAGTATCAAAAATATAACTTCAGCAATTATCCGTTCGAATTTGGGGATACTACTGAATTATATGGTAATGCAAATAACTTAAGTTTAAATATTGGTTTAAGCAGAAATTCTGCAGGTATTGATCCTATTTTCCCGACAATGGGTTCAAATATTGAATTATCAGGTAAGTTTACACCGCCATATTCATTGTTCAGCAATAAAGATTACTCTACAATGTCTCCTACAGATAAATATAAGTGGATGGAATTCTATAAAATCAAATTCAAGGCCGATGTTTACAACGAGGTTGCGGGTAAATTGGTTTTAAGATCTTCTGCGGAAATGGGATTCATGGATGGGTATAACAAGCAGTTGGGAGCTCCGCCATTTGAAAGATTCTATGTAGGTGGTACAGGACTTTTTGGAGGAAGATTTGATGGTAGAGAATTAATCCCGTTGAGAGGTTACGAAAATGCTTCCACTTATGGTGGAACTATAGATGATATTACCCAAAAAGGTGGAGGTACTATTTACAACAGATTTACGTTAGAATTAAGATATCCGATTTCAATGAGTCAGACAGCTAAAATCTACGCATTAACATTTGCAGAAGGTGGTAACGTATGGAATTCATGGAGCAATTATAATCCTTTTCAATTAAAAAGATCTGTCGGTGTAGGGGTGAGAGTTTATATGGGAGCATTTGGATTGATCGGATTTGACTTCGCTTACGGTTTTGATAAAACTATTTTAGGTACAGAACCTTCAGGAACGAAGACCCATTTCTTAATGAACCAATCTTTATAATATAATGAAGAATTTTAAAATACTTTTCACATCTTTAGCAATTCTGCTTTTCAGTTTCAGCAGCGCACAGAAAATTGGCGTGGTTGATACCAATTATATTTTGGGCATGATGCCGCAATATAAAGAGGCTGAAGCAAGGTTAAATTCACAGATCGATACCTGGGAGCAGGAACTTCAGAGTTTACAGGCTGAATTTGACAAGAAGAGATCAGCTTTTGAAAATGAAAAAGTTTTATTGGTAGGCGATCAGTTAAGGTTAAGAGAAAAGGAAGTAATGGATTTGGATAAAAATATCAAAACCACTACAAGTTTAAGATTCGGAAAAACCGGTGAGATCAGTCAGTTGAGAGCAAACCTGGTTGAACCGTTTCAGGATCAGATCTGGACAGCCATTAAAGCAATGTCCGAAAAGAACGGCTTAGGCATCGTTTTTGATAAAAGCAATGACGTCAACGTTATTTTTCTTCAGAAAAGATATGACTATACAGATAAGGTACTTGCAATTTTATTGAAAGGAACTGAAGACAAAGAAAAAAAATCTAATAAAAAACAGTAAATTTAATTCTTCAGAATTAACTTTTGCCTAAATTTAAAATCTAAAAACAAAATTAATTATTTATTATCCCGTTATGAAAAAATTAAGTGTATTATTTGCAGCAGCGATGATGGTTGTATCTGTAGGTATGGCAAAGGCTCAAAAATTGGCTACTATGGATGTCGCAGGTATTCTTAATGCAATGCCAGAAAAGAAAAAAGCTGATGCAGATTTGACAGCGTTCGTTAATGCTAAACAAGCTGAAATAAAGAAAAAAGGTGAAGCTGCTCAAGCTAAGTATGCGCTTTATCAAAAAGAAGCTCCTACTAAAACCGAAGCTGAAAACAAAGCAAGAGGTGAGGAAATGCAGAAACTTCAGGAAGAAATGGCTCAGATGGAAGATAGAATGAGAAAAGATGCTACTGCTAAGCAGGATGCTCTTTTTGAGCCTATTGAGAAAAAATTAATGGATGTTGTAAACAAAGTAGCGAAAGCCAGCGGTTATGATTACATTATGGATGCAAACTCTACCGGTCTTGTTTACAAGAATGGTCCTGATGCAACTGCAGCTGTGAAAAAAGAATTAGGTCAGCCTTAATAGTGATATTAACAAAGATTTATAAAAACTACCACTTCTATTAGAAGTGGTTTTTTTATTTTTGCGCTATGGAAAAAGAAGTATCAACGACGGTGAAAATCAGATTCAGCGACTGTGATCCCATTGGGCATCTGAATAATGTAAAATATTTAGATTATATGTTCAACGCAAGAGAAGATCATGTCGAAGAATTTTATGGTTTCACCTATGAAGAATATACAAAGAAAACCGGTTGTACATGGATAGCGATCCAAAATGAAATCGCCTATTTACGGGAAGTCAGATACAATACTCAGGTGGTGATCAGCAGCAAGACCATAGAAATTCAGGACAGAACGGCAAAGGTCGAAATTTTAATGAAGAGCCTTGACGAAAAAACCATTTATGCTGTTTTATGGGTAACCGTTATTTATTTTAATATAAAAACTAGAAAATCAGAAGTTCATCCAGAAGATATAAAAGATACCTTTCATAAATTCTTTGTAAATTTAGAACAGAAAGATTTTCAGGGCAGAGTTAAGTACTTACGATCGCAAAACGCAAAAAATTCATAAAAATGAAAAAGATATTGGTAATAGGAAGCAATGGTCAGTTAGGAAACTGCCTCAGGAAAATTGCTCCCGATTTTGAACTGGATTATGATTTTATTTTCACTGATTCACAGACTTTAGATATCACAGATGAAGATCAGGTTAAAGATTTCTTTGCTGAGCAAAAGCCCGAATTCTGTATCAACGCTTCTGCATATACTGCTGTAGATCTTGCGGAAAAGGAAAAGGAAAAAGCATTCGCCGTTAATGCATACGGAGTGGAAAATATCGCAAAAGCATGTTCCGATCATCTGACTGTTTTTATTCACGTTTCGACAGACTATGTTTTTGACGGGGAAACCAACTTGGATTATTCTGAAGATGATTTTACCAATCCTATCGGCGTATACGGAGAATCCAAAAGAGAAGGAGAAGAGCTCGCCTTAGAGGCAAATCATCAAACGGTCATTTTGAGAACCTCATGGCTGTATTCGGAATTCAATAAAAATTTCGTAAAAACAATGTTGAATCTTTTTCCTCAAAAAGATGAATTGGGAATTGTAGGTGACCAGTTCGGACAGCCAACTAATGCAAATGATCTTGCAGAAGCCATCCTGGGAATTATTGAAAACCCTGAAAAAACTTTTGGAATTTTCCATTTTTCAAACTATCCTGAAACTACATGGTTTGAGTTTGCAAAGAAAATCGCTGAGTTTTCAAAATCATCTGTAAAACTTAATTCATTAACTACAGAACAGTATCCGACTCCCGCAAAACGCCCAAAAAGAAGTACAATGTGTCTGGATAAAATTGAAGAAGTCTACAAGATAGAACCTAAGCATTGGGAGAACAGCCTTGAAGAGTGCGTTGAAATTCTTACCAAATAATTGACAGATGAAAAATTTGATTATTCCAGTTTTGGTTTTCTTCGTACAGATGATCAGTGCACAAAATGTATATCTGACTAAAGTCGAAAAAACCAATAATAATACAGATGAATTTCTTTATCATATTACAGAAGAAATAAAGGAAGCCGAATATTTGGGTGAAATTGAAGTGCAGGGATTTTCAAAGGATGATGCCGCAGTTTTTGCGCAGATACACAAAAAGGCAAAAGAAGTGGGAGCCAATGCATACACTGTAAAACCATTCGAAAATGTTGATGGAAGCACTAAAAAATTTGATGCCTCAAACTACAGACTGCAGCTTTATTATCTTCCCTCTGAAAAATTTGTGCAGGACAATGCTGATATGTATCTTTTTGCGGCTTCTGCCAAAGATCAGAAAATTAATATCAACAGAAAAGATTATAATCTTCTTCCCCGGACTTATTTGAAAATACCTTTGGTTTCCGGAGAAATATATACGGTATCTACGAAAAAACTCTTGGGGTCTACCATAAAAGTGCAGAAAGGGGCTAAAAATTCAGATCAGTATTATCAGATTTCTTCCGCACGATTGGGTAACAGCAGCCAAAACGACGGAACGCTTCACTTAAAATCGGGAGATATCATCGGTTTGGAAAAATCATTTGCTGAATTCCTATCAGTAATCTATCAGGAAATAAAATAGTATTCCCTAAAATGGATTAAAAAACAATTTTTGCCTCTGATTTCAGGGGCATTTATTTTTAGGAGCTTATTCGTGCTTTCCGCTGTATCTTTTTCTCCTGGCTATCTTCGATCCGTTTTAGAAAAAGGATGCCGCTACAATCCCGGCTAGGGAATCGGTTAAGAAATGATGTTTGGTGATCGTCAAAACTTCTTCACTTCATTTCAAAGCCTTTTGACCGCACAACAACATACCTTATAATCAGTCTTCCCCTGAAAAGTAGTCATTTATACTATATATATAATACAAAATATAGTAGGAACCAGCTCGAACGAACAACCATTGTCTTACTTTTCTCAGTGAAACGGCTTTGTTTACCTTACTATGCAGCATAATGTCACCAAACCTTAGTTTATCCTGGCGTTAAATAATACAAAATACCCCATTCAAAATGCTGTCTATCCTTACTATCCCGTACATTTCGCTACTTGTCAGACTTCGTCTTCTTCAAAAACATGTTTATGTTTAAAATTTTTCCTTCATGTTTTCAGT
>NZ_JBXUGI010000025.1:0-40108 GCF_057180465.1 Chryseobacterium sp. HNCC26DJ238 | reverse complement strand
CCTCCATAACAATAATTTTTTGTGTATCGCTATTTCAGGACTAGACACACTATAAAACACAAAAAACCTCGCATTTTGCGAGGTTTTTTGTTTTATAAAGGAACGAGCGAGAAGCTTGCGCCAACGGGGCTTTATTCCTTTATAAAGAACAAGTGTACCCTTGCTCTTTCTTTTGTCATCTTACCATCAACAATTCTAAATAAGTTTGACGTTTGCATCATCATTCTATCATCATCAATACTAAAGATATAATAAACAGTATTAAGAGTATCCAAATTTTTAAATTGATATGTTCCTATTGTGTTATACTTCTTAGCAATTGTATTATTTGCACTATCGAAAATGCTTTGTTTGTCAACAGTGACATTTTTATCAATTCTAATTTTTTTTTCTAATTTCTTACTATCATTAAAAAAAACAGCATTTGTAAGTTTCCATTTGCCAAATGCTTTTTTTTGTTTTTCTTCAGATAACTTTACCCCTTCCTTACCTCCAATATACTTTACAGAATGAATAGAGGAGATCTCGCTATTTACTTTATTAGATTCTTTTTTGCTGCAAAACACTAAAAAGAAAAGAGAAAAAAAACTAATAGCTCCTTTGATTTTTTTGTTGTTGTATTGTTTTGACATCGACTGATTCATATTTTTTTTGTCCAAATTGTATTTTTGATTGATCTTGTTGTCTATACAAGGAAGCTCCTTGTAAACTTCCATAGCCTCCTCCGCTAACTTCTTTGTTATAATTCATTACTTGTTGTAATGATCCTTTTACAGGAGAACTATCAAACCCAAAATAACTTTCCCATTGTACTTTTCCATTTTTTGAGCCTACCGCTTCCATCATGTGGCCTTCCCATAATAGGATATCACCAGTTTTGAAATTTGTCTTATTAAAAGCCTGAGAGGATTTATAGCCAGAATCTAATAGAAAACCTCTTATGTTTTCTATATTATCATCTACAAAGAAGTAACCATTTGTTAATACATATCCATAACAATTAGTCACCTGCATTGCATTCTCATTGGCAAAATTAGTCCTGTTTACAGGCAAAAATCCATACTCCTTGTCCCATTGTCCTATTGTTTGCTTAACATTTAGGGTAGCATTTCCATTTATTGATTTTAATGTCCCAACTCTAGCTTTTATATTCTCTCTATAAAGTTCAACGCTATCTTCGTAATTCCAATTATTAATATACTTTTGCCAGCTGACTCCTCCCCAAGAACCTTTAGGACCAGGACCATTTCCCAACTGATTTTTTAGTGCTAAAAAGGCTGATTGTGCATCTGCTCCTGTGTATGTAGTCCCTGAAGCAGTTTCAACTACTTCTCTACCATCTGGATCAATATATTTTATAGGATTGTTTAATACATATGTATAAGGTGACCATCTTCTAGAAACTTCCGCTAATGGGTCAATCACACCCCATCTACCGATATCGGGCATATAAAATCTTGCACCGTAATCATACATTCCCGTCTCTTGCAGCTCCTTACTGTTGTACTTGTACTGATATGCATTCTGCGTTGTCGCTGTATAATTATGCAGCAAACCGAAGGGGTAATAATTATTGACTTCAACTATTTCTCCCGGCTTCCAGTAATCAATACAGTTCGGCGGGTTCCATGGTGACCACGGTCCATCACACTGCTGGTAATAATATGTTCTCGGCTGAATAACTCCATCCTTACTCGTATCACTATAACTTAATCTCACATTACCCAGATGATCTGTGTAATTATATATATACTGATTTTGAATTACATCATAATATCCTTCAGATGTAGGAATAATTCTCAGTTTCATTACCGCAATCTCGTCAGGATCGATCACAACCAATCCTCCATCTGAACCTTCTGAAGGTTTGGTTGACTTATACTGAAATCCATCAAGATAATTCGTTTCTATGTCTCCAAAGAGCTTCTTTACTTTTACTCCGTCAGCTCGGTAAGTATAATCAGTTATCTGGGCATTCTGATTAATCTTTACAGGTAAATTTAGATAATTATATTGAATTGAAGAAATACCCTTATCCAGATGTTTAGTCATGTTTCCGTTACCGTTTAAAAGACCGTTATCATATTCAATGGTATTATGATTTGTTAAGTAAGGATAACCGTTGCTGTTTCCTGTCTGCTCTTCCGTTACTTTGATAAGCCTGTTTCCTGCGTAATCGTATTTCAGATTATCTATTTTCAGTGCTGTAGTTCCCGATATAACTCCGCCTGATCTTTGCAGTCTTTTAATGTTTCCATTAAGATCATACTCATTAATTTCAAAATATTCCTTTGCTCCTTCATAGCCGCTTCTCTCATAAAACCCTGCGGACAATCTGTTTAAAGGATCATAGGTATAAGCATATCTTTTTAAGGGTTCATTGTATTCTGTTAAGGTTTTCCAGAATACTTCAGCTATATTTCCATTGTATCTTGGCTTTACTTTGAGGTCTGCAAAATCAGAATTAGGGTTTTCAGATCCTTCCCTTATATTATAATTGATTTTATAACCAAACAAATCACTTCCTAAATTTAAAGGATCATTGATATGTGTCATCCAACCACGAATGTTGTATTTATAATCAACCGCCTGCAGACCGCTTCCCAAATTCACCCCACCGACCTTTTTAGTCTCAATTTGTGAGAGTTCGTTGTATTTATTCTGTACCAGGTATTCCACAGGCTGATTATCCACCTGATGCGTATGCACCAACAACCTGTTCTGATGATCATAGGTGAAATTTTCGGTAATGACCCTTTCTGTATCAACAGCTAATCTCTTGTGACGGGTGACCACCTGTTTCGGGGTTCTCGAGAAATCAAGCTCTGATTCTGTTTTGGTGTATCCTCCAAGATGATTAACAGAATGGCTTCCTATTACTCTTCCTTTAGTATCGTACCACGTATAATTTTTTGTCCAGTTGTCGTCTTCAATATTTTTTACATAAGAAGCGGTAGGTAAACTCTTGGTACTTATATTTGAGTTTTGAGCATCTTGTGGTAAAACATTCTGTCCCAAAACTTGAGTAGGAATTGCGGGGCTTCCTGCTGGATACTCGTCGTAATAATTGACAGAAAGGATCGTTTCTATCTGGCTGTACAAACCATTAGTGTAATAAATCTGCATCCCGTTTCTCGAAAAACCAGTACTGTTTCTGGATTCAATGATGACATATTGATTGGTTATACCCTGTAATCCTTCGCGACTTTGATTGGGAAGTGGCATTAATCCCGTATAAATTACTCTTCCAAAACTGTCATATTTTGTAACGAACCACGTCGAGGTTTGTCTTAAATTAGCATCTTGTGTTGCAATCAATCGATCTGCTTTATCATACACCATATATTCCCAACCTTTTCCGGGAAGCTTTTTTTCTACCAAACGGTTTCTGCCATCGTACCGATATTGATAATACAGGTTTTCTACTGTGGATGGTTCTACCGAAGGTGCCGAAGCTAATGGTGGAATAACAAATGCGAGCTGATTATATTCGTTATACACATAATACGTATCTGCGTTCTCAGTGGCACTCAGTGCTTTTCTGATCAGTAAAGTCTGCCCCTGACCATTTTTGAATTCTATGGTTTTGTTTCCATCTTCATCGGTTACTGTATTTTTATATAACTGATTAGGTAGAAAATCCTCAAACAGCTCAACAGCAGTATGAGTTCGACCTTCCACCCAAGTCGTGGTGGTCTTATACTTTCTTACATAATCTTCATTTTTATTCGCATCATAATCAAATTTGACAGGCTTACCAGTCCAATCATTTCCCACCTGGATCTGCTGCTGAATGCGATCTAAGGGAGAGTTCTCAAGGATTTTCTCCGCATAGATTTTCTCAGCTCCGTAGATCTCAGGCTGCGTGGCATTGGCAAGGGGATTGGGGAAAATGGCTCCGTTCATTGTTCCGCTCTGCGGTACGGGAAGGTAATCTTTTACCTGTCTTACAAACCCGTCGTATTCGATGTGGGTCACGACGTCTCTTCCTAAAGGAGAGGCTTTTACATTGACGACCTGTTTGGGTCTTCCTAATCCGTCGATGTACTGAACGGTTTCCACACTTTTTGGATTGGGAAGGGAGGGATCAGAGAGATAGGTCTTGGAATAGATATAGTTTTCGTTCGTGCTCAGATTCGTGCTCTGTGCATGGGACAGGCTCACTACAAACAGGGCACTGATCGGGATGATTATTTTTTTCATGAGATGTGTTTTAGTGTTTGTAATTGTATTTGAATTCTTTCAGGATCTCGCCTGCTGCATTGTTCTCCCTGATTTCTTTGAGCCTGTTGGCAGAATCGTAGAGATAGACTTCCCTGATCCCTGAAGGCGGCGTAATCCCTGTTACCCCGATCAAAGGATCATAGGTATAGGTAGTGATCTGGTAATCAGATAAGTTTTTTCTGAAATTATCTAATGCAATATTTAAATCCAGTTCAGTCTGATCTGACGTGATTCCTGGTGGCGGAATATTATCCTTGTCAGAAGCTGTGATGATAGATGCAGTATATTGCAGGAGTTGATCATACGTAGCACCGACAATCTTTGCAATAGGTTTTGTTCTATTATATCCCCATATAATAGTGGTAGGAATATTGTCTTTTGTTGTAAACTGAAGTATGTTGCCCTTATCATCATATTTATTATACACTATTTCTGTTGTGGGGCTGATATTGAGGGGACTGTAATAAATCTCAGAAGTAGGCATCGGTAAATTGCCCGTCTGAAGAGTTGGTATAGACATGGGGTAAACAGTCTCTGTTTTTGAAAGGAATATATTATTTTTTCTGTATTCGTTAATTATGGGAATTCCTACCATATACGCATTCAGCATTGTTTGATTACCTATGTCAAATGCATATTGATAGTCTGTATTGTAGCTGTTTCCCTCTGCATCTGTTTTCCATATTGAACTTGGAACATTATACGTGTAATTATAAAAACTTTGCTCTGTAGTTGCTACGTTTTGAGAGGTCGTTTTTTTCTGGCTTAAATAAGATGTGTTAAAGTTTACATTGTATGCTTCTAATAATGCTCCGTAAGAAATTCCGTTTAGGCTTGTGAATTGACCTGCCGGCTGTGCTTGTCCAAACTGTTTGGAATTAAATGTGTAGGCTCTTAAATAATCGGTTTGCTGAGTATATAGATAGGTAGTTTCCTGAATTTTATTATTAGTATTGGAATAAACAGTTTCCTTTAACGGTTTTCCTCTCATTAAAGAAAATGAGAGATATGGTAATTGCTTAAACAATATTGAATTTGACCAGCCGTAATATCTATTTCCAGATTTATCCCTGTAACCGTCCTGTTCGAGATTGGTGTAATAAGTCTCTGTTTTTCCTCCGTTATCATCAGTCTCAGTGACTTTACTGTATCCGACTGAATTGTCCTCTCCTTTTAAACTTTGATAGGAATTGAAGTTAAATTCCCAGAAACTCAGGTTATTTACACTTTCATTCCCCTGTAATAAATATACAGGCTTATAGGGTAAAACGCCACTTGAACTTACCCCATCATCATTTAGGTAAGAATATGTTTTATTTATACAATTATTTGATTCATTACAGGATTGTATTTTCTTTATTCTCAGCCCACCTGCGGTCTCATTGTTAGCAGTAGGAATTATTTTAAGATAGGTCTCATCCAGATCTTTATCTCCAAATTTTGAATAATCATTTAATTCATATTCAAAAGATGTACTTCCTCCCGTAGGATGGATAATCTTTTCCAAAGTTTGTGCTTTGCTTAAGTTTAGATTTGGAGTTTTATAGGTCGGGTATATATTTTGAAATATGTTTTTCTGCTGATCCTGTGAAACATCTAAATTGATAGCTGAATCATAAAAACTTGTGCCATTGTAATAACCCCAGTGATCAGTGGCATCTGAAATATATTTTGGAAGTTTTTGTGGATTGTATTGAAAACTGTATTTTTCAATATCATTAATCACTACGTTATTCAGCATTAATCGGTCATTTGCATCGTTGTTATAATTAAAAACTATATTTTTAATCGTCCTTCCTGCCTTATCTGTAACATTTATATTGTCTAATTTATGCCAATGTTGATGTCGGTAGTAACTGGATATATGATGCGTATAAGGTGGAACCCACTGGCTTGTCGGAACATCAAATTGTTCATATTCTTTTTGATTGGCTAATGATATGGAAAGATTAACAATAAAGTCTTCACCTTCCACTTTCTTTAAAAATACATTGTTGATTCTGTTAGAATAAAGCGCATACAGATTGCCTGAAGTTCCGGAATTGCCGATATTTCCGGAGTTGTTTCCCTGCTTGTAATAAGATCTGTTTCCCCCTCTGTTTACCAAAAAAACACTTCTTTCGTCTCTCTCATAAGTGAACTTTATCATTTTGCCATTAGCATAAATAATTTCTTTGATATTCCATGCAGAAGGAACAATATGAGGATTATAATTCAGGTCTACAGTTTCAGGCATAGAACTAAATTCAATTGCTTTATCATCTAATCCGAAAACGTATTTTGTACCGTCATCTGTAATAATATTAAATCCATATAAAATCCGTTTAAGGTTATGCGTTTTAGTTCCGCCATAATTTGCTCCCAGTAGAGTTCTTTCCTGTAATATATAATCAAATTTATATTGATGTTCAATCTTAAGGGTTCGTCCTTTACGTGTCCTGCCGATCCATTTTCCTTTTTCATTCATATAAAAGCTTCCTGTAAGCCCGCCTATATTAATAATAAATTCATCGGGATCAGGGACTGCATTTGGCAGGGACTGCATGATTAACTGTAAATTTGAATTATAGAAATTTTGTAAAGCAGGCATACTGTCCCAGTTTGGATTGTCCAAAGCAGAATAATTGTCTAGATAAGAATATCTGTTGTTTGGAGTCGTTCCGCTCACATAAACTTCATCGACACCACTATTTACAATTCTTGTAACAGAACCTCCAATTTCCAGATTCCATCCCAATCCTACCCATGTCGGGATGGTTGAAGGTTTTACTGATTTAATATTATAGCTGAGAGAAGCATTTAAATCATGAAAATTAAATAATGGAATATCAACTATCGGAACTCCTTTGTACATATTTACAGGATATTTGCCGGCATAAGCAAACGGTGTCGCATTTGGGCTTTGCGGGAAAAAATTTCCACCGAAATTCTGATAGTTTTGTACTCCCTGAGCATAAAATAATAAGTTGGATAAAACTAAAACCAATAATGTATTCTTCTTCATCATATTTTTATTTTTTAATTAATTTAGCATTCGCCGTTTTATTCGTATCCGTTTTCACCGTCACCAGATACGCTCCCTGAATCAGATTCTGCGTATTGATCTTGGTGACTTTATTATTGGTCTTTAAACTCTGCAGCTGTCTTCCACCCATATCATAAATGGTGATATCTGCTTCTTTAAAACCCTGCCCTGAGCCTGTCGAAGGTTCAAAACCAATTTCTACATACGCATAATCAGACACAGGGTTAGGATAGATCTTAATGTCCTGCTTTTCGATCAGCTGGTCAATCTGCTTGTCTCCCAGTTTCACGATCTTCCAGTTTTCTCTGCCCAATTCCTCAGCACTGGTTCCTGCTAAAATAATAGAACCGTCACGGTTGAGTTTGATATCCGATAACCGTTCTTCCTTCTTCCTGGATTCTCCTTTGACGTGCTTTCTCCATTGTTCATTTCCGTTCTGGTCAAGGTAAAGCATCCAGAAAGTTTCATCATCTGCTTCAATTCTTCCCTCTGCCTGTGTGTAGCCGCCAATTAAAAACCCTTTTGAATTTTTATCGTCTGCACTTTTTATGACGCTGAGTCCCATCAGGATATCCCGGTTCTTAAAACTATAGGACTTCTGCCAGTTTTCTTCTCCTGTTTCTCTGAGCGAGAGGAGCCACAGATCTGTTCCCTCTTCAATTCCCACGGTTTTATTTCCTGATCTCTCAGATCTTGATTCGCCTCCGATGATGTATCCTGTAGAAGTCATGGCTAAAGTTCTCAGGTGGTCATCTCCTTTTCCTCCGTAATTTTTCTCCCACTCAACTTTTCCTTCCTTTGATATTTTAACGATCCAGTAATCTCCTTCACCCTCATTCTCTGTTTTTTTAGAATAGGTATTCAGTTTTGTCTGGGAATTCTCAGGCGATGAATCTCTAAGTTCTTTTGTTTTGGAGGGATTTGTGAAGGATGCACTCCTTGAATACATGCCCAACAGAACACCGCCGTCAGCGGTCGGGATCATTTTTTCCACTTCATCATTTCCTCTCCCGCCGAGGATCAGCTGGGAAACTTCTTTTCCGTTCTTATCGAGCCTGATGATCATGACATCTTTAGAACCGAAACCATCAGGTGAGTTCTGTACATTGCCTGCAACAATAAATCCTAAGTCAGTGGTCTGGATGACCGCCCTGGCTTCATCGTCCTGGGCTGTGCCCAATGTTTTCTGCCAAATTTCATTTCCCTCTGGATTTGTTCTTATCAACCATAAATCTGAGCCTCCTTTGGAATCCTCTTTTTTATCCAGCCCTTTTCCGGAGTACGAAGTTCCTATTATCGCAAATCCGCCTTCCTGTGTAGCAACGGTTGCAGCCAGAAAATCGTGGTTCTTTCCTGAGAAATATTTTTCAAATACGGTATCGCCATTCTGGTTGAGTTTGATGATCTTAAAGTCGTACCCATTGTTCTGAGATTCTTTAGCCTGTTGAAGGTTGGAGCTTTGAATGGCACTTCCGCTGATGAGATACTGCTGGTCAATGGTTGTAGTGACCTGGGAAAGGAAGTCTTGAGTTGATGATCTGATATCATGTTGCCAGATTAAATCCTGTCCGAATGACAGAACTGTAAAACAAAGCAGGCAGGCAATGCTGTAATTCTTTTTCATCGTTTGTGTTTTTAACTGTTTATGCTAATTTAATTAATTTTTTTTATTACTACAAAACATTTGGTAAAAAAAATCCACTGCTATTGCAACGGATATATAAATTAAACTACTTTTCAGTACATCACAAATACCTGTAACCCATTTGAAAATCAAGAAGATAAAATATCTTTCATCTACGTAAAAAACTGATATAAAACAATTTACAGAATACTTTCGAAACATTCAGCCAGGCACACAAAAAGAGTATAGCGTTTGTGACAGATTGAAACGCTTTTTAAGGGCGTATAAAAGCAATGAATTCAATATCGGGAACATTCCATGGTACAGAACGGAAAAAAATACAAAAATTATTCATCGTTGTGATAATTGATGAAGTCTGTTATTTTAAAATTGATGACTATGCAGATAGAAAATATCAGGAAGATAAAAACAAAAATACACCAAAGTAAAGCCTTCAGTGTATTTAAGTATATATATCAAAATATTTGAATAACAATCTTATAAATAATCTTAGCAGAACGAATTTTAATGTATGTCCATTTTTGTTATGTACTTAGAGATTTTTTATAAGTTGCAAATTTACAGGGTTTCTTTAAGCCAGTCAAAGAATTCTCTCTGCCAGACCAAGCCGTTTTGAGGATGCAGGACCCAGTGGTTTTCGTTTGGAAAATACACCAGTTTAGATTTTAACCCTCTCAATCTTGCAGCCTGGAAAGCCTCCTGTCCCTGCTCATAAGGAACTCTGAAATCAATTCCACCCTGGAAAATCATAATGGGCTTATTCCATTTGTCAACAAAGTTGCTGGGATTAAATTCTGTATATGCTTTTGGTAAGGGTTTTTCCCATGGAGAACCCAGATCCCAGTTGGCAAACCAAAGTTCTTCAGTTGTTAAGTACCATGATTTCATATCAAACAGTCCGTCGTGAGCAATAAAGGTCTTGAATCTGTTATTGTGGATTCCTGCCAGCATAAAGACACTGTAACCACCATAGCTTGCTCCCACTGCTGCCACTCTTTCGCCGTCAACATACGGTAATGTTTTAGCAAAGTCTGTTGCTGAAAGATAATCTCTCATCGGCTGTCCGCCCCAGTCTTTTGAAATTGCTTCATTCCATTTTGTTCCCCATCCCGGCATTCCTCTTCTGTTGGGTGCAACTACGATATATCCGTTAGCTGCCATTAAGGCGAAATTCCAACGGGTGCTGAAAAACTGGGTCAGAGCAGATTGAGGTCCGCCCTGGCAATATACTAAGGTCGGGTATTTTTTATTCGGATCAAAGTTGGGTGGATAGTGAAACCAGACGCCCATTTCCTTTCCGTCTGAGGTTTTCACCATCTTCAGTTCAGATTTGCCCTGCGCCAACTTTGTGTAAGCGTCTTTATTGGCATCGGTAACCTGTTGCAGTTCTCCGTTCTTAAGATTTACCGAGAACAGTTCCGAAGCGTGGTTGATATCCGTTTTTGAGACCATCAATGCGTTTTTCTGATCCGCAAAAATTTCATTAATATCAAAATCACCTTGGGTGATCTGCTGAACTTTTGCAGATTTTGTATCCAGGGAAAATAGTTGTTTTGTCCCCCTGAAAGCGGCTGTAAAATAAATTTCTTTTGAATCTCCGCCCCAGAAAACATCTCCGGAAACACTTTCGTCCCACCCTTTGGTAAGATTTGAGGTTTTCCCGGATTTCCATTCCATCAGTTTGATGTCATTTTTATCCGCTTCATATCCGTCTCTTTCCATACTCTGCCAAAGCAGGGATTTTCCGTCCGGACTGAACTTTGGGTTTACATCATATCCTTTATTGGATTCCGTCAGATTCTTAACAGAACCGGAAGCGATGTCATACGCAAAGATATCCGTATTGGTACTTGTCGCATACTCTTTTCCACTTTTAGGCTTTGTCACATACAGTAGCTGCGCAGAGTCCGGGCTCCAGATAAAATCTTCCGTACCACCAAAAGGCCGTTGGGGAGAATCCCACGTTTTTCCTTCCAGCAGGTCTTTGGCAGAATCAATTCCGGCAGAAGTGCTGACTACAAAAACATGATTATACTTCCCTTCATTGAAATAATCCCAATGCCTGTGGTTCAGATCTGTGTAAACCTGTGCAGTGGTTTTTGGAGTATCGGCATATTTGTCTTTTCCCATTAATTTTTCCACCAGTACCTGCTTACTGAAAGCAATTTTTTTCCCATCCGGAGAAATGACAATATTATCCACTTCACCGATCGTGTAAAATTCGGACCAGGTTTTTCCGCTGTCTTTTGAAAGGAAAATTTTATCACCTTCCTGAGCGTAAAGTCCGTTCTTATCCCACTGAATTAAAGCTTTTTTACCTAAATCAATTTTAGAAGACTGCCTGTTGACAACATTCAGGAAATAATTTTCGTTTTTTGTTTTTTCTGTCTTCAAATCAACCTGTCCTATTTTATAAATAAGGGACGAGTGGTCTGGTGAAACAGCCTGTACTCCCACTTTTTTTAAAGTCCAGAGAATTTCAGGGGTCATTACTTGTTGTGCATTCATTAAAAACGGAGCTGCCAGGGCCAGCAGACTGTACTTAAGTTTCATATAAATTTTCATTTTATCAATGTAAAAACTGTTTTTAAAGCTGATACATTACTGTTAAATCCGAGGTTGCCAAAGTTAGTATTTAAAATAAAAATGAACGAGTAAATTAACAGTTAAGTTTATTTTTCAACAGATGAAACAGAATATTTTCATGAATATCATTACTCTCCTTAACATTGGTTTCATAAAAAATCGCCAGCGTAAAAGCTGGCGATCTGCATCTTAATATACTTTTATTTTAATCACCGTCTGAAAACATTGAATTGGCTAAAGAAGTAACAATTGTCAAGGCAATACTGAAAATAAATGCCCACCAGAAACCATTAACTACCATTCCGTCAATAAAATAATCTGCAATGAGAATAATGGCTGCATTAATAACTAAAGCAAACAGTCCTAAAGTGATAATGGTTAACGGGAGACCGAAAAGGTTCAGAACAGGTTTGACGAATAAATTGAGCAGTCCTAAAACAATCGCAAATATAAGTGCTGTTCCGAAGCCTGAAAATTCTACTCCGGGTAAAATTTTTGTCAGTAAAAATGCAACGACAGCAGTGATAAAAAGTCGGATAATGATATTCATAATTTATTATTTAATATGTATAGTTGCCAGGGAGCAAAACCCATTCCATTTACATGAAATTAAAAAGGATACTGCAGCTTCGCACCAATTGAAATCTTTGAATTTATAAAGGATCATTTATCGGTTTTCAAATCAGATGATTTACGTTTATGATTTGAAGAAATTCTGAAATCTGTCTTTTATTCCTATTCCAAAATTTTGTCTTCCAAAGAGGATTTGATCTTGCAGAGGTATGGATCCGGATAATTTTTCGATCAGATTTCAATGATCAAAGTGCTTTTTAAACTTATTTTTCATCTCAGATCACTCGAAAAATCATCAATTGGGAACGTTCCCGGAGTTTTGGGAACGTTCCCAATATTTTTTTTATCGTTAAAAACCTTCCCGATAAATATTTTAATATAAGTTTGAAATATTGAGACCATTCAAAAAAACATATTATTTCAATGACTGTACAATCATATTCATACGATTCTAAAAATATACAATCAGGGATACTGCACATTGGTGTGGGAAATTTCCACAGAGCCCACCAGCAATTTTACACCAACGAATTGCTTAAGTATGAAGATCAGCAAAACTGGGGAATATGTGGGGTTTGCCTTTTGCCATCAGATGAGAACACTTTCACCAATCTGCATTCTCAAAACCTTGATTATACACTTACTGTCTTCGGAAGCGACGGTAAAGATAAAATTCACCGGATCGGTTCATTAACTGAATTAATCTGGGGCATTAAAGATCCGAAAGCAGTTGTCGATAAAATTGCAGATCATGCTATCAAAATTATTACCTTAACCATAACGGAAGGGGGCTATAATTTAGATAAAGAAACCAATGAGTTTAACATAAATGATGAGAAAATTAAACATGATCTTGAACATCCAGGCAATCCGACAACTGTTTTCGGCTTTATAGCCGAGGGTCTGCGCAAAAGAAAAGCAGATCAAAACGGCAGTATTACCATTTTGTCCTGTGATAATCTCCAGCATAACGGCAATACCGCCAAAAGATCTTTTACAACGTTCATTAAAGCTCAGGATAAAGATCTTGCGAAATGGGTAGAAGATAATGTAACATTCCCTAACAGCATGGTTGACAGAATTACCCCCGCAACAACTGCGGAAGACGTTGTAAGGCTGAATGCAAGAAGCGGAATTTCTGATCAGGCTCCCGTTTACTGTGAAGATTTCACTCAGTGGGTGATCGAAGATCATTTTATTGCAGGAAGACCTGCATGGGAAAAGGTTGGAGTACAGTTCACTCAGGATGTAACCGCTTTTGAAAACATGAAGCTGAGCCTGCTCAATGCCTCCCATACCCTGCTGTCCTACCCTTCGTTTTTAAAAGGGTACAGAAAAGTAGATGAAGCCATGGCGGATACTGATATTGTAAAACTGATCCGTGCTTTTATGGACACAGATATTACCCCGTACGTTCCTGCCCCTGAAAATACGGATCTTGAAAAATACAAGCAGACTTTGATTGAGAGGTTTGCCAATCACAGTGTCAGTGACCAGGTAAGCAGACTTTGCTTTGACGGAATCTCAAAATTCCCGGTGTACATCATACCGAATCTTACTAAAATGATCAGCGACGGCAAAGACCTTTCAAGGGTTGCTTTTCTGATTGCATCGTACAGACACTATTTAAAATACAGAATTGATGAGAAAGGAAATTCTTATGAGATCGCCGAGCCGTGGATGACTGACGGCGACCAATACGTGATTTCAAGTGATAATCCTCTTGATTTCCTTAATTTATCTGCATTGAAGAGCACTGACCTGAAATCATCAGAAAAATTTACATATTTATACAGTGAGTTTGACGTAAACATTAAAAATAAGGGAATTACAAAAGTTTTAGAATCTATTTAAACACAGATATGATGATTGGAAATTCAAATATAAAGACCCTCGATACAAAATCGAATAACAGCATATTTCCCTTTGCTATAATTACCTTTATTTATTTCATTGTCGGTTTTTTAACAACCGTTAATGAGCAGCTTCAGGCACCTTTAAAATTCACCTTCCTATCGCATGCCGGAAGTCTGAAAAATACATTTACAACGCTCATTTCGTTCTTTTTCTTTTTAGGATATCTGTTGAACGGAACACTGGGGAGCAGATGGGTCAATGCTTTTGGATATAAAAACACGATTCTGAGAGGACTTTTCTTTATGATTTCAGGACTTTTCATGTACTTGTTCTCATCATGGTTCGGTTCTGAATATCCGGATGTTGAATTCAGCATAGGCGATGCAGTTATTCCTTTTGGATTCATCATCTTTGTGATCGGATCCTATCTGATGGGAACTTCCGCAGCAGTGATCCAAGTGGTTGTCAATCCTTACGCAGCTTCTTATCAGCTGAAAGGGACCCAGCCTGTACAGCGGCTGAATATTCTGACGGCAATAAATTCTATCGGAACCACCTCTGCCCCATTTTTCGTTACCGTAGTTATGTTCAGCGGTATTTCGATAGAAAGTATTGAAATCAAACAGTTGCTCCTTCCTCTTTCTGTTCTGATAACATGTATTTTAACTGTTATTCTAATTACGAGAAAACTTCATCTTCCCGATATTGAAAATACCAGAGCCGTTGCCCGAGAGAAACTGGAAAGAAGCATATGGTCATTCAGACATTTTGCATTGGGTGTTGTGGCCATATTTTTCTATGTCGGAACTGAAGTTGCCATTGGTGCCAATATCAACCTTCACGCATTTGAACTGATGGAATCCGGTCATCCGATCACTTTTTTCGGAAAGACAGACATCATGATAGGCAGAATGGATCTCGGGATTCACGCACTGCTTTCTACGCTTTACTGGGGAGGCTTTTTAGTAGGAAGATCCATTTCAAGCTTCCTCAGTCATATTTCGGCTAAAACTCAACTCGCTGTTACAACAGTCCTGGCAACAATATTAGCTGTAATCGCAATGATTACCCAAAACTTATGGTACCTGGTTGCGATCGGACTTTTACATTCCTCCATGTGGAGCTGCATTTATTCTCTTTCGATAAAAGGGTTGAATAAATATACGTCAAAAGCTTCAGGAGTATTTATTTCGGCAGTATTTGGAGGAGCGGTATTCACACTTGTTCAGGGAGGTCTGGCAGACGCTTTCGGATCATGGAGATGGACCTGGATGCTGACCGTAGCCTGTGAATTGCTGATGCTGTCCTATGCACTGTTCGGATCAAAAATAAGAGAAAAAGACATTATTAATTAACCTTAATTTTTGTTGCTGATTCCTGTCATCCGGCATTTATCTGCCGGATAAGGGAATGGTATAAAAACACTTAAAAACACAATCCCGATGAAAAACAAATTATTGCTGATGGCTTTGATCATCAAAGGAACGTTATTATTCTACAGCCAACAATTACATTCATCTTTACAGCTCAGAAACAGCCATTTATGGAGAGGGCTGGAAGTTTCCTCAGGTCTGATCTACACTGGAGACCTTCATCTGGACGGAAAAAATTTTTATGCAGGATTTTGGGCAGGAGGAAATGCAGACGGCTCATATAAGGAATTCGACAACTACATCGGATACAGAAGTAAACACTTTACCGCAGAGCTTTGGGATATCTACAATTTTTCTCCTGGTGCTTCTTATAACAATAGAGAGTTTTTCAATTATAAAGGAAGTGAAACAGGGCGTTTCTGGGATTTGAGAACTTACTATAAGGTCAGTAACAGAATTCCTTTGGTTTTAAGTGCAAATACAGTGGTTTTCGGTCGTGACAGGAATAGAGAAAATACACACAACAAATATTCTTCATTTGTTTCTGCGGAATATCCTGTCTACCTGAAGAAAGATGAAAACCTGGAAATCAGAGCCCGGGCGGGTTATGGTTTTGCTTTACGACATTCCGGGGAAAAGAGCAATTTTTTTGCGGAAAAAGACGGTCTTAATGAGATCAGCCTAATCCTGTCAAAAAGTTTTTTCATCTCCGGATATAAAATTCCGGTTGGAATCTGGGGAATGTGGAATCCTGTCGGGAATAATGCCTACCTGCAGTTTTCTCTTCAGGCTTATTCATTCTGATGGTAAGCTGCAATGTTTTCATGTTGTGCATCAAAGTCTTCTTCATGCTGACTCAAATGACCATTTTATAAGTTCAGAGTTATCCGTATACCTTCTTTTTGAAATTTATTAAAGCGATCTTCTTTAAATTATTTATATGTTGAAAACCTTTCCATCGTCTGAAACGCTGGAAAGGTTAGTTGGGCATATGAAAAAATGATTAAAATAGTTTTCATTACAAAATTTGCTTTACAAACAAACTACCTTTCTGAAACAGCATCTATCTATCTATCTATCTATCTATCTATCTATCTATCTATCTATCTATCTATCTATCTATCTATCCACTGACAACGTTTGGAAAATACGCAAGGGTATTGCAAAACAAATTATTTGATCTTCATCATCGTAACCAAAGAAGTGGCCACATGACTTTCTGATTCTCCTTTCTCATCAACGACATAAATTTCTGTTCTGATGACACTGATCTTTGCTCCTCCTTTGATCACATAAGCTTTTGAAACGAGCGCATCACCAATTGCAGGACGCAGATAATTGACTTTCAGTTCCACGGTGACCACATAACAGTCTTCTTCGTAATGACTTACAGCAGCATATCCGGAAGAGACATCTACCAGAGATGCGATCATTGCCCCGTTAAACATTCCTGCTGCACGGGTCATCATTTCCATCTTGGGAATTTTTATCGAGACGAAATCAGTCTCAACTTCCAGAAGCCGGGCATTGTAAAATTTCAAAGTTTCTGAACGGTTGAAACTTTCGGTCATAAGTTGTTTTTTCTCGGGAGTCATAGGGTGATGGGTGATAATAGATGGTTGATGATTGATGATTGATGATTGATAATAGATAATAGATGATTGATGGTTGATGGTTGATGGTTAGGCAAAGTTCTTTAAAATTAATTTAAAAATTTCCACAAAAATTCTTTTCCCTTACCTTTGCAAAATGGAATTAGAATCTATTTATAAAAAACTGCAGATTCAGGATATGAATCAGATGCAGAAATCTACATACAAAACTACGGAAAACAATACAGATGTTGTGTTGCTTTCCCCTACAGGATCAGGAAAAACGCTGGCTTTTCTATTTCCTGTATTGAGAAATCTCTCGAAAGAGGCAACCGGGATCCAAGCACTGATTCTGGTTCCGGCAAGGGAACTCGCTCTGCAGATCGAGCAGGTATTTAAATCAATGGGAACAGATTTCAAAGTTTCTGTCTGCTACGGCGGTCATGATAAGAAAATTGAAATGAATAACCTGATCGAATCTCCAGCGGTACTTATCGGAACTCCAGGAAGAGTTGCATATCATTTGAGAAACAACAATCTTGATGTCAAGACAATCAAAAACCTTGTACTGGATGAGTTTGACAAAGCCCTGGAATTTGGTTTTCATGATGATATGGAATATATCATTGAGAATATGTACAACCTCTACCAGAGAATGCTGACTTCTGCAACTGCAATGGATGAAATCCCTAAGTTCACCGGTCTGAGAAATGAAAAAATCATTGATTTTCTGAAACTGGAGAATAATAAACCGGATATCCAGTTACGAAAAGTAATGACGATCTCAGAAGAAAAACTGGACACTCTATTTAACCTGATCTGTAAGATCGGAAATAAAAGAACCCTGATTTTCTGCAACCACAGAGAAACCGTTGACCGTATTGCTGATTTACTGCTTGACAAAGGAATTGACCGTGAAACTTTTCATGGCGGAATGGAACAGGATGAAAGAGAACGTGCTTTGCTTAAGTTCAGAAATGATACTGCACGGGTTTTAATTACCACTGACCTCGCAGCCCGTGGCCTAGATGTTCCTGAAGTTGAATCGATCGTCCACTATCAGCTGCCAACCACAGAAGATGCTTTTATTCACAGGAACGGACGTACCGCAAGAATGAATGCAAAAGGTTTTGCCTACCTCGTGATGACTGCCGATGAAAAATTTCCTTTCATCAAAAAAGATACTCCTGAGGAATCCGTGAAAGGATTTACCAAAGTTCCTGCTAACTCCCCTTTTCAGACGGTATATATCAGTGCAGGAAAAAAGGATAAGGTGAATAAAGTGGATATCGTTGGATATTTACTGAAAAAAGGAGAATTACAGAAAGAAGATCTGGGTCTGATCGAAGTAAAAGATACAACCTCTTATGTTGCGGTTTCCAGAGATAAAGTAAAAGATCTGCTGAAAAAACTGAGCACGGAAAAATTAAAAGGCAAAAAAGTAAAAATGGAGATTGCCTATTAAAATTAAATAAACCATTAAGATATTTCAGCTGTTAAGAATTATACAGATGATCAGCTGCTATTCTTAAAGAATCAGAATATCTTAATGGTTTTATAAATTTATTTCAGCCTTTCAGTCTTCGTCGGGAGCGTGTATACTGATTTTGATGCGGTAATGAATAAAAT
Source organism: Chryseobacterium sp. HNCC26DJ238 (assembly GCF_057180465.1). Classification (NCBI taxonomy): domain Bacteria; kingdom Pseudomonadati; phylum Bacteroidota; class Flavobacteriia; order Flavobacteriales; family Weeksellaceae; genus Chryseobacterium; species Chryseobacterium sp. HNCC26DJ238. Next base: position 21,604 of record NZ_JBXUGI010000025.1, on the reverse strand, counting down.
ATTATTTTTTTCTCCGCCAAATGTGATGTTGCCTGTCCAGTCTTCAGGGATTTTGATATGGTGCACTTTTTCTCCCTTATGATTAAAAACGGTAACTCCGTCACCCGTCAGATAAAGATTTCCTTCTTTATCCAGGGTCATCCCATCTGAACCCATTTCGCAGAACAGTTTCTTTTCAGATAGTTTTCCGTCCCCCAAAATATCGTACACGTAAGTTTTCCCGGCATCAATATCAGAAACATAAAGCTTCTTCTGTGTAAGACTTCCTATTATTCCATTGGGCTGCGTAAAAGTCTCCAGTTTTGAAATTTCTCCGTCTTTGTCACGGTAATAAAGATTTTTTTCAGGGATCTCTACTTTAAAATTTTCCCAGTAATCTCTTCTGTACAGCGGATCGGTAAAATAAATCCCTCCGTTTCCATCCAGCCAGAGATCATTGGGACCATTCAGTCTTTTTCCCTCAAATCCTTTTGACAAAACCTCAACTGACCTGTCTTTTCCGATCTTCCAGATTTCACCTTCATTGTCTGAGCAGGTAATCAGGTTATCGTTTTCATCGAAATAAGTACCGTTGGCTCTTCCTGTCTTGTTTAAAAATTCAGTGATCTTATCTGTTTTCCACTCCCAGATATAGATTTTATCATTAGGCTGATCGGTGAAGTAAACATTTCCCGCCTGATCTGTCGCAGGACCTTCTGTAAATGAGAACTGATCAGAAATTAATTTCGGTTCGGTGTTTTCAAACATAGCATTGTAATTTGATGATTTGCAACCAGGAAATGCCAAAACCAAACCAACGAGGCTTATATTCAATATATTTTTCATTCCAATAAATTTAAAGCTGACAATGTACGATTTGTAAAAAGTTCTGCCAATAGTACAGCGATACTTATTCTCTAAGGATATAAAAAATAAAATGTCCCTTTTGTCCTATTCCATAAGTGCATCCTATTATTTATCAAAACTTATAATCAGGAGCTTTGCAGCATCTTTTACCCGGAGAAATGCAGAAGTGAAATTACTTCACAGATGATTCATCTTACCTGCATAATCCTTTTAATAAAAATCAAAACGATGAGTATTCAGCAGGGCAATTTAAAAATTCAGGAAAGTGGTAATGAAGGTTTCAGAGATTCTGTAGGGACTATGGATGATTCAGGAAGGCGAAAATGGGTTTTTCCCAGAAAACCTAAAGGTAAATTCACCAATTACAGAGATTATACAAGTTATTTTCTGCTGGCCCTGTTCTTTGGAATTCCTTTCTTTAAGATCAGTGGAAATCCATTTCTTTTAATCAATATTATTGAAAGGAAGTTTTTTATCCTGGGACAGTCTTTTTATCTTCAGGATTTCTTTATTCTGGCTTTGGGAGCAGTAATTTCCGTTATTTTTGTAATGCTCTTCACCGTTGTTTTCGGGAGGATATTCTGTGGCTGGCTGTGTCCGCAGACCGTTTTTATGGAAATGGTTTTCCGTAAAATCGAATATTTAATTGAAGGGGACAGAAACAGACAGATGAAACTGGATAAACAGAAATGGGATTCAGAAAAAATAAGAAAAAGACTTTTAAAATGGTCTGTCTTCCTGATGGTTTCAGTAATCATCGCTCATTTTATGTTCATGTACATTGTAGGATATCAATCTGTTCTTAAGATCATGCAGAAAGGTCCTCTGGAGCAGCCTCTGCATTTTACAGCAATGTTATCTTTCTCACTGGTTTTTTATTTTGTATTTGCCTGGCTTCGTGAACAGGTATGCACACTGATCTGTCCTTATGGAAGACTGCAGGGCGTCCTGATCGACAAACAGACCATCAATGTCTATTACGATACAAAGCGAGGTGAAAACCGGGCGAAATGGAGAAACGGAGAAGACAGAAAATCTTCTTCCAAAGGAGACTGTATTGATTGCGGACAGTGCGTCGTGGTATGCCCTACTGGGATAGATATCAGAAACGGCCAGCAGCTGGAGTGTATCAACTGTACGGCCTGCATCGATGCCTGTGATGAGGTGATGCAGAAAGTGGGATTACCCACCGGACTGGTGCGTTATGCCACGGAAGCAGAAATTGAAACCGGACAAAAGAGGGGAATCACTTCAAGAATGATCATCACGACTGTATTTCTTGGTTTGCTTATCGCTTTTTTAGGATTTTTACTGAATGACAGAGGCTCGATGGAAGCCAAATTCATCAAGCCTGCCGGATCAACATTCTTTGTGAGGGACGGAAGGATCATCAATAATTTCACCTATACATTTCTTAATAAAACCAACGATAAAAAAGTACTGTCGATCAAAGTGCTTCAGCCTAAAAATGCAGAAGTTATTTTCTCCGTATCAAGCAGGATCATCCTGAAGGGGGATGAAATACTGAAAGGCTCAATCAGTATCTCTTTTCCTGAGTATGATATTAAATTTTCCAAACAGAACATTACCATTGCGGTACTGAATGAAAAGGGTGAAATCGTGGATACATTTGAAACTATATTTGAGGGCCCTTTCAAACTTCTGCTGTAAACGATCAGCTCCTGTGGTTTTTGACAAAATGTGACGGTGTGATTCCTGTATTTTTACGGAAAACCCTGGCAAAATAAGAGTACTCTTCATAGCCGAGCCTGAAAGCGATTTCCACGAGGTCTTCATCAAGATAAATAAGCATTCTCTTAGCCTCAAGCATGACCCGGTCAGTAATTACCTGAGACGCAGTTTTCTGCACGGTGGTCTGTGTAATCCTGTTGAGATGTTTTGGAGAAATATCCATCATTGAGGCATAGTAGGAAATTGATTTCTCAGAAACAAAAAACATCTCCAGAAGGTTTTCAAAATCCTGATAATGTTTGAAATAGGCGCTGTTTGAAGCCTGAATCAGCTGATCGTCTTTAGAAAATTCCCGTACTGCATGAATATAAATCTGTGTAATCAGTGAGAGAATGAAATTTTGTTTCATGACTTGCTGAGACTGATGTTCACACTCTATTGCTTTAAAAAGGTAAATCATGCTCAGCAGTTCTTCTGACTGCAACTGAAGTTTCCTTGAAAAACCGGGAGCGTTGAAAAAAGGAAAATCCTTCAGTTTCTGATTCACATAATGCATCTCATAGTAAGGTTGGGAAAAAAAGAAAATATACCCGTCTGTATCTGCAGAAAGTTCCCAACTGTGAACCTGCCCCGGAGCAAGAAAAAAGATACTTCCCGCAGAAACGTCATATTTTTGAAAGTCTATTTCATGAATTCCTTGTCCTGCAGTGAAAATGGCAGTAACAAAAAAATCATGGCGGTGCGGCTTCTCAATATGTTTATGGCTGTTGACCAGATGATTCTTAAGGGTATTGAAATAGAAACCGGAAGCTCCTTTTTCCGGTTCAAAAAGATTAATGTGCAGTACAGAGATGGTATTCATAAGGATGAATGCTGTTTGGAAGCAGACAAAATTACATTTAACCTTAAGATTTTACAAGGTGTATTTGTAACAGAGCTTAAAAAATATTTATCTTTGAATTTTCAGGACTGTAGCAATGAAGACAAATTTACCCGACAAACTGTATTATTCGATAGGAGAAGTTGCGAAAGCATTCGATGTAAACGCTTCATTGATAAGATATTGGGAACAGGAATTCCCTATTATTAAACCAAAGAAAAACAAAAAAGGCAATCGCTATTTCACTCCTGAAGACATCAAAAACCTCAAGATCATCTATCATCTGGTCAAAGAAAAGGGGTATACCCTGGATGGAGCACGAATTGCCCTTACCACCAATTCTAAAATTTCTGAAACCGTAACCCTGATCGACCGGCTTGAATTCGTCAAGGCAGAACTTCTTAAACTGAAAGATTCTCTGGCAGAAAAAGATCAGGAATAATGTACCTTCTGCGGCAGATCTCAGAAAAACATCCTATCCATAAGCCTTACGGTAAAATATTTTCGTTTTAGGTGAGCGTTGAATAATTTATTCTTAAATTTATTCTATCATATCCTCTTATTACTGTATTCTCTGTCTGAATGAATATCGGTAAAGCAGGGATATCAGGTAAAACATAAATTTAAGCGATGAAAAAAAATTATTACCGGAAGATGGCAGTTCTTGGAATGCTGCTGCTTACTCTCTTAGCGTTTCAGAAGTACACTGACAAATCTGATGAACCTTTTCCCGAGGTTACATTCATCACTGAAAATCTCCCTTTAGAATCATTTTCTGAATTTGATCCCAATGATCTGGATGAAAAGAAATGGCAGATGCTCGGATTTTCTGTAAAGCAGACCGAAACAATTCTGAGATACCGTAGAATGATTGGTGGAAAGTTCAGATCAAAAGAACAGTTCAAAAAGTGCCATGCGGTTTCTGACGAAAAATTTGCCCAGCTCAGATCATTCATTTTATTACCGGAAACCAATGCTGAAGCACAATCCGGAAATGTACGTTTCAAAAATGAAAAGAAATCTTTAAACATCACAGGAAAATTTAATCCTGATCAGCTTTCACAGAATGATTGGGAACGTCTCGGATTTTCGGAAAAACAGGCGCAGGCCATTCTAAAATACAAAAACTACATGGGCGGCAGTTTTGTAAGCAAGGAAAAATTCAGAGAATGCTTCATCATCAGCGAAGAAAATTATACTAAGCTTAAACCTTATCTTCTTTTACCCGAAAAGACTCCGGCTGATCTTAACAGATACGCAAAGACATTCAACTCATCAAAGAAAACTCCGTTTGATCCCAATGTGCTGGATCACCACGGCTGGATGGCGTTGGGATTTTCAGAAAAACAGGCGAAAATCATTATGGATTACCGTGAAAAAAACCGAAAAGGAAATTTTGAAACTTTAGACGATATTAAAAACTGTTTTGTTATTTCTCCTGAAAAATTTGAAGAAATCAAACCTTTGATCAGATTGAATCCTTCGGTTCCCTTAAGAATTTCAGATATCCAAAAGACTGAACGGAAACAGGAAAAAACAGACTTCACAAAAACAGACCTGAACTCGATCAGTTACAGACAGCTCATTGAATTTGGACTGGACGAAAAAAGTGCAGGATCAATCATCGGTTTCCGTAAAAAACTGGGCGGCTTTATCACCAGGGAACAGATTCTTCAGACCTATAATATCGACAAAGAACTGGTTGCAAAGTTACTCAGCATTGCCCCGCTGGATCATTCAAAGGTAGAAAGGTATACTTTGGCTGATGCACCTGAGGAATGGCTTAAAAATCATCCTTACTTCAAATATTCAGCGGATAAAATTATTTACTACAGAATCACTCACCCTGATGACGAAAAAATATGGAAATTTCTGAAAACCAAACCTGAGTATGAAGCGAGAATGAGGCTTTATTTGAAGTGATGATTGATAGATGTCAGATGTGAGATAATAGATGATAGATGATAGATGATAGATAAAATTACTTTTTATCTATGTTAGAACCGTTATGAATTCAGGGGTGAGGGAGATGACCCCTTCTGTTAAACTTTCGGGATGGGCAGTAAATCCTTTTAATTTTGAAGTTTTACCTTTTAAAATCAAATCCATCAATTGCTTATCAGAAAGTTTCTTCCCGAAAATCTCAAATGAAACTTTAAAGCCGCAGTTTTTAAAATCGGAACATCCTACTGCGGTTTTCCCTTTCATGAGATGATTCTCTTTACATTTAGGGCATTTTGTCTCTCCCCATGACTGCAATTCTTTTTTGACGGCAGGTTCCCTTTTTTTCTTCTCTTTAACTTCTTCTTTTTCGTCATGCAGGGTGAAGACTTTCGCTTTTCCGTCAACCACTTTTTTGGTCAGTTCGGTCACCATCTGGATCAATTCATCTTTGAACTGATTGGCCTCATATTCACCGCTTTCAATTTTACGCAGTTTCAGTTCCCATTCTCCGGTAAGTTCCGGGCTTTTCAGCAGTTCATCTTCAATGGTATCTATCAGCTGGATCCCGGTCTGGGTAGCAATCAGATTTTTCCTTTTTTTCTCAATGTATTTCCGCTTGAAAAGGGTTTCAATAATATTTGCCCGGGTAGACGGCCTTCCGATCCCGTTGTTTTTCAGCATCTCACGAAGCTCTTCGTCGTCTACCTGTTTTCCGGCAGTTTCCATCGCCCGAAGCAGTGTTGCCTCGGTATAGGCTTTTGGCGGCGAGGTTTTTCCCTGGTGAATCATCGGCTCGTGCGGTCCGGTTTCGCCTACTTTAAATTCGGGGATCGTCTGTTCCTCTTCTTTGTCTTTTTCTTTATCCGCCGGCTCCTCTTTGGCATCTTTGGCATATACTGCCCTCCAGCCAGGTTCAAGGATCTGCCTTCCGCTTGTTTTAAAAGGAATGGTTCCCACCTGTGCCTCCACTAAGGTATTTGAAATTTTACATTCGGGATAAAAAACAGCGATAAAACGCTTTGCAATCAAATCATAAATGAGTTTCTCTTCCCTGACCAGGTTGTGTCCCGGTGGAATTTCAGTCGGAATAATAGCATGGTGATCGGTTACTTTGGCATCATCAAAAACCGCTTTTGATTTCGGAATCGGCTGTTCAAACAAAGGCAGAATCAAATCTTTATAGATGACCATGCTTTGCAGAATCCCTCCTATTTTCGGATAAAGACTCTCTGACAGGTATGTGGTATCCACACGGGGATACGTCACGTGTTTTTTCTCGTAGAGACTCTGAATATATTTTAAAGTACTGTCTGCAGAATAGCCGTACTTTTTATTGGCTTCCACCTGAAGACCCGTCAGGTCAAACAGCCTGGGATTTTTTTCCTTTCCTTCTTTGATTTCAAAGGAAAGGATCTCAAAAGGATTGATTTTCAGATATTCCAATCCCTTTTCTGCACGGTCAGGTGATTTTAACCGGTCAATTGCCGCATTAAAGATAACGTCACGGTATTTAGTCTTCAGTTCCCAGTATTCTTCGGTGCTGAAAGCATCAATCTCCTTCTGACGCTGCACGAGCATCGCCAGCGTCGGGGTCTGCACCCTTCCGATGGACAGAACGGCTTTATTTCCACCGAATTTTTTAGTAAAAAGTCTGGTGGCATTGATTCCCAACAGCCAGTCTCCTATCGCTCTTGCATTCCCTGCAAGGTAAAGGTTTCTGTAATCTTCCGCAGGCTTTAACTTTTGAAAACCTTCCTTAATCGCCTCTTCGGTCAGGGATGAAATCCACAGACGCTGGACAGGTTTATCACATTTTGCTTTCTGCAATACCCAGCGCTGTATAAGCTCTCCCTCCTGCCCGGCATCCCCGCAATTGATCACCTCATCACATTCGGCGACCAGCCTCTCAATAACTTTAAACTGGTTTTCAACACCTTTGTTCGGTATCAGCTTAATTCCGAAACTGCTGGGAATAATTGGCAGCAGAAACAAATTCCATGATTTATACTGCGGACCGTAATCATGAGGTTCTTTGAGGGTACAGAGGTGACCGAAAGTCCATGTCACGCAGTATCCGTTTCCTTCCATATAGCCCTGTTTAGGCATCGTTGCGCCTAATACTTTGGCAATATCTCTGGCAACACTTGGTTTTTCGGCAATACAAAGTTTCATGAATAGTCGGGGTTATGGAAAGGGGTGCAAAAATCGGGATTTTTTTTGGAATTGCCAATTTAGTGCGCACCTGATTGTTGCGACAACTGAGATCAGAACTTAACTGTATTTTTATCAAACACTTACTCATTACTGAAAAAATATTTTTGCTGACTGCTAAAAAACCTGATCAGTAGATAGAAATCAAGTCTCTATTGTCCATCGTACCTATTTTTTAATTAAGTAGTATTCAATTTATCACATAATCAATTTAAAACAGCATTAAAAAATTCTACTTTACAGTCCCAAAATATTGAATCACTCCAACTTCTGACACATACAAATTTTTGTCTGCATCCATTCCGTCATTCTGAGAGCTCTCTAAAAAAGGATGGCTGTAAAAAGCATACGAATCCTGATCTGCAAGGTCATTTTTCAGCATTTGATGAGCTTCAACAACGGGTTTGCCATATAATTTCCTGAAATTTCCGATGTTGTACTGTGAAAAGCGTCCATAATGAACAATAAATTTCAATGATAATTCGATGGTGGTGTTCAACATTTCACTTAACTCCTGAATTTTCACATTGAAAGCATTTCTCATCTTCCTCAATATTCCGGAGACCTTTTTATAGGAAGGCTGCCTGTCGTAACGAAAAAACAGAATTGCATCGCCTTCAATTTCCGAGATATCAAAATACTGATTGTTCACCTCAATCAGGATAGAAAGTAGTTGTCTGACAATATATTCGCCGGTATATAGTTTTGTATTGAACACAAATTCAGTAAATCCGCTGAAGTCGGGAATCAAAATAATCCCGTTTTCACGATCTGTATTCTCCATAATTTCCATGGTTTAAAAGCCTTTTACAAAAAGAGACGCAGAAACAAGTGTTTTACTTTACAGGAACCGGAATAACGACAATCTTTCTTCATCAAAAAATCATAACGAATCCAGGCAGGTTATATTTCAATGATCAGTTCTTTCTCATAGCCGTTATACTTTTCATCAATATACCCATGAGGATTACAGATGATTTCTGTAATACCTGTTTTATATCTCGAAGGGGTGTGGATATGTCCATGAATCCAATACAATGGCTGATGCGTTGTAATGAAATCTTCCAGATCAGATGCATAAGCAGACGTCACAGGATCTTTTTTATATTGTTCCGGGACGGATTGTAAACCGGGTGCATGATGCGTAACGACAATATTTTTCATTCCTTCTGATCTTTCCAGGCTTTCCTTCAGCCACTGTTTTGAAAACTGGTGTATTTTAAAGGTATCAATACTCCTCAGTTTTGAATAGGACGGATCTCTTCTGATCATTTTATAATCATTCATCTGAGCCTGACAGAGACTTCCGTAAGCCATGGGACTTCCGAATAATGAAAAGTCGGTCCATAAAGTTGCTCCGTGAAACCGTACTCCATCAATATCGACAAATGAATCTTCCAGCACAGAAATGATTGAATTTTCTGCTGCAGCTTTTATTTTATGTAAAGTTTTAGGATAAGAACCTCTGTAATATTCATGATTTCCCAGAATATAAATGACAGGCTTATCAGGAATGTTCTTCTTAATCCACTCAATTCCTTTGGTTCCAATATGAACATCTCCTGCCAGAACCACAACATCAGCGTGATCAAAAGATAAATCAGCTGTTCCGAATTCCTGATGCAGATCACTGATGATTTGAATTTTCATTTCCCTAAAGTAAAATATTTATCTGAATATCTGAAATGTCAGCAAAGCGACTGTTAGAATATCTTTCAAGCTAAAATTATGTAATTGATTTAAAGCATGATACATTAATTTAAAAGAAAAAAAACAAAAAGTCTACTAAAAAAGTAGACTTTTAAAGATTTATGTTTTATATTTGCATCCGTAATCAGATTTGGACATGGAAGTAAATATAAAATTCAGATATATTTTAACAAATAAAAAGCACATCAATATAATGATGCCATGCTGTATGCCTTTATATATGAATTTTAGTAGGTGACCTTACTTTTATTAAGACATATTCTTTAAAGGCTTTACCACGTTGTAGAGCCTTTTTTTATTTGAAAAACCAGTAAATAAAACAATATGAAAACCACTGATTTTAAAAACAAATGGCTGGTTCCCGTAGCCTTCGCCAATATCTATATCATCTGGGGAGTTACTTTCCTCGCCATCTCATTCGGCCTGACGGGATTTCCGCCCTTTATACTTTCGGGATTCAGATTCTGTGTTGCCGGAATTTTACTCATCGCTTATCTTACCGCAAAAGGTGAAAAAGCCAATTCCCTAAAAAACTGGCGAAAAAATGCAGTGACAGGAATTCTGATTCTGACCGGAGGAACAGGTCTTGTTGCGTGGGGCGAGCAATATGTGACTGCTTCTGAAGCTGCCATTGCTATTGCAACCGGACCTTTTTGGTTTATTGCCATCGATAAAAAGAACTGGAGCTATTATTTTTCAGACAAATTTATTCCGATCGGATTGCTGTTAGGGTTTGCAGGACTGATTTTATTTTTAAAAGGAAGTGTAAATACGCATACAGCAAATGTGGATCCTTCTCTCAGAATAATCGCATTTATCGTTTTGGCATTAAGTTCTGTTGCCTGGGTTTTGGGATCTCTGTACTCAAAGAAAAATCCGGCAGATCATTTTACTTTTATGAATATTTCTCAGCAGCTAATCGTTGCAGGTCTTGCTTCATTTTTGATAGCTGTTTTCAGAAATGAATGGACAGGTTTCTCAATAACTGCAGTTTCGGTTTCGGCTTGGCTGGCCCTGGTGTTTTTGATTTTCTTCGGATCTATAATCTCATACATCTCTTACATCTGGCTTTTATCGGTAAAACCTGCAGCCATCGTGAGTACGCATACTTATATCAATCCGATCGTTACGGTTATTGCAGGTTTTATCATTGCCAATCAGACAATCAACGGCAGTCAACTGTACGGGTTGTTCATCATTCTGACCGGAGTTCTTTTAACAAATGTCACCAAATATTTTAAACTTTCTAAACGATCAAAAGCAAAAATCAGAAGAGCTGTAAGACATTTCAGCAGAATCAGCAGACCTTTATCAACCCATGTAATCAAAATAAATAATGATAGAAATTAAAAACATATCAAAAACATTTCATCAGAAGAAACAGTCTTTTAAGGCTCTGGATGATGTAAGTCTTACTATCGAACAAGGCGATATTGTAGGAATCATCGGATTTTCAGGAGCCGGGAAAAGTACGCTGATCCGTACAGTTAATCTCCTTGAAAGACCTGATCATGGACAGATCATTATCAACGGGACGGACTTCACTGCACTTAATTCAAAAGAACTGGCAAAAAAACGCAAAAAGATCGGGATGATTTTCCAGCATTTCAATCTGCTTTCTTCAAGAACGGTTTTTGAAAATGTTGCCCTTCCGCTGGAGCTGGATCATCTTACGAAAGATGAGATCAGGAAAAAGGTGAATGAACTTCTTCAGATCGTAGGACTTGAAGAAAAAGCAAATGATTACCCCAAAAGCCTTTCCGGAGGACAGAAACAGAGAGTCGCCATTGCCAGGGCACTGGCTAATGACCCTTATCTTCTACTGTGTGATGAAGCAACAAGTGCACTTGATCCTGCAACAACGCAATCCATTTTACAGCTCCTGAGGGATATCAATCACCGTCTGGGAATTACTGTTTTACTGATTACCCATGAAATGGAAGTAATCAAGGCAATCTGTAACCATGTTGCTGTCATCGAAAAGGGACAGCTCATCACAAAAGGAACTTTGAGTGAAATCATTTCAAACAAAGAACATCCAATTATTAAACAATTTTTAAACTCCGGAGTTATGACAATACCGCAGGAACTGAGCAAAAAACTACAAAAAGAACCGCATGAAGGTCTTTTTCCACTGGTTGAAATCGAATTGAATGAAAATATAAGCGTTGAAAAACTGCTTTCAACTATTTATGACCAATACAAAATCCCGTATAAACTTCTGAAAGCTGATGTAGAATACCTCGGCGATTCGAACTTTGGAAAACTTCTTCTTCATCTGAAAGGGGAAGCTGAGGAAAACCAGAAAGCCATCTATTATTTTAATCAGAATAACATTCAAAATACGTTAAAAGGATATGCTTAGTGACACTGTAATTTCGCTTCTTTTAAAAGGAGTCTGGGAAACCGTTTATATGACGTTTGTATCGGGATTTTTTGGATTTGTTCTTGGTCTTCCCATCGGGATACTTCTTTTCATCACCAGGAAAGGCCAGCTTCAGGAAAATATTCTGTACAACCGGATCCTCTCTGTTCTGGTCAATATTTTCAGATCGATCCCGTTTATTATTCTGATCGTATGGATGATCCCGTTCACCAGATCCCTGGTTGGAACTTCTATCGGAATGAATGCCGCACTGGTTCCTTTGAGTATCGGCGCAGCACCGTTTATTGCAAGGCTTGTAGAGAACAGTTTACTGGAAATTCCGGGCGGACTGATTGAAACGGCCCGTGCCCTGGGGGCAACGCCCTTTCAGATTATTAAAAAAGTTTTACTGCCGGAAGCGTTGCCTTCATTAATCAACAATGCCACCATTACGCTGATCACTTTGGTCGGATACTCTGCAATGGGGGGAGCAGTCGGAGCCGGTGGTCTGGGACAAATCGGTTACCAGTATGGTTATATCGGCTATGATGCACTGATAATGAATCTTGTGCTTGGTCTCCTGGTTGCCCTTGTGTTTATGATCCAGTTTTCAGGGGACCGCCTGGCAAAAAGGTTCGATCACAGGTAAATGAGTCGGGTTAAGTGCCAGAACGCTATTTTTTAATTCCGATATATTGTTCGGTATAAAAATTTTGTCTCAGATACAGTCGGCGGATCAGATGGACAGTGAACCTTTCATTTCTTCCTGAAAAGGTAGTTTGCATCTTTTCGCAGAACAAAAAAATTAAACAATAAAATAATTTACAATGAAAAAAATAAAAATCTTAGGAATAGCGGCAGGTCTGCTTTTATTCGGTGCGTGTAATTCTCCAAAAAAAGATGACCCTAACTTTATTAAGGTGGGGATCACCTCAGGACCTGAGCAGGAAATTGCAGAAACTGCCAAAAAAGTGGCAAAAGAGAAATACAACCTTGAAGTTGAACTGGTGTCTTTCAATGACTACGTTGTTCCCAACGAAGCCCTGAATAACGGAGACATTGATGCGAATGCTTTTCAGCACGTTCCCTATCTTACCGAACAGTCGAAACAGAGGGGCTATAAGCTTGCTGTAGTGGGAAATACTTTTGTGTATCCTATCATTGCCTATTCAAAAAAAATCAAAAGTATTGCTGAGCTTAAGAACGGAAGTACGATAGTTATTCCGAATGATCCCACGAACGGTGGAAGGTCATTGCTTTTACTGCAGAAAAACGGGCTTCTTATATTAAAAGGCGGTGTAGGATTACTGCCGAAAGTAACCGATATTGCCGAAAACCCTAAACAACTGAAAATTATTGAAATCGAAGCTCCCCAGCTGCCAAGGGTTCTGGATGATAAAGAAGTGGTGATCGCCATCATTAACAATAATTTTGCAGCACAGGCCGGCTTGGATGCAGATAAAAACGGAATCTTCAAAGAAGATAAAGATTCCCCTTACATGAATGTTGTTGTTTCCAGAGAAGATAATAAGAATGACCTGAAAGTCAAGAATTTTTTAAAAGCCTATCAGTCTGATGAAGTAGCTCAGAAAGCAAAAGAAATTTTCAAGGGAGGCGCTGTGAAAGGATTCTAAAAACATCTGTGATAATAATCATTAAGTTCCCTCACTTTTTGATACAAAAAACCCTGAAAATTTACTTTTCAGGGTTATATTTTTTTTAAGCTCTGTCGTCGTCGCTGTCATCTTCGTCATCAAAGACATCATCGTTATAATCATCTTCTTCTTCTTCATCAAAGCTGTCATCTTCATCTGCAAAATTACCGCTTCCACCGAAATCATCTTCAAAGCCAAAATCATCATCCATCAGAGGCATTGCAGATTTTTTGTTTTTAGACCCTGCACCACTTCCGCTTTTACTCGGAGCTTTCAGAGGGGCATTCCCAAATCTGTAAACGGTTATCGGATAATTAACGCCTTTTGTCTCTTCATTAACTTCTACCAGCTCGCAGAAAAACTCCCAGAGGTCAAGCAGACCATACTGAAACTGTGCTTTATCACCTGCTGATTCAAATGCTTCATCGATGTAAACGTCTGACATAATTTCGCCATCACCTTCATCACTCATATCTTCCAGAGGAACACTCTTCACAATGGTCCCGTCTTCTTCCAGGAGATTAAAAGTAGAAAGCTCATCACCGCTGAGGTTGAAAGCACTCTTAATCCCTAAATGCAGGTTCCAAAGCGTCTGTTTCCCTTTAATTTCAACATCACGGAAAATATCTTCTTTTGTATCTAATATTACTCGGATTTTGTAAACCATATCGCTATTCCAATTTCTTTTTTTACCTTAATTCTGTTGATCAATTCTCTTGCAAATATATAATAAATGAGATTTTAGAAAAGAATATTTAATAAATTTTTAGAATTTTTTTTTGCTTACATTTTACCCGGCTTATTTGCTTTTTTCAAGCATAAAACTGAATTTTGTTCCTTCAAGATAAACGCTTTCTACTGTAATGTTTTCGTTATGAGCTTCTAATATATGCTTCACGATGGCAAGTCCTAAACCTGAACCGCCCTGTCTCCTGCTCCTGCTGGTTTCCACCCTGTAAAAACGTTCGAAAATCCTCGGCAAAAGCTCTTCTTTGATTCCCATTCCGTTATCAACAACTTCTACGAGTACCTTATTCCTGAGAATACTGGTTTTTACCACCACTTTGGCTTCCTGCCTGTTGGCGTAATGTATAGCGTTTGAAATAAGATTGATAAAGACCTGCGAAATTTTCTGTTTATCAGCTTCTACATAGATCTGACTGTGTAATGTCTGTAACTGCAGAACAGTATTGTTTTTCTCGGCTTCGAGATCAAGAAGGTCAAAAATTTCTTTAACCAGGATATTGACATCAAACTTTGAAACGGTAAGATTGATCTCACCGGACTCCAGCCTGTTGATCATATCCAGATCATTAACGATAGCAATCAGCCTTTCAACAGAGATACCGATTCTTTCCAGGTATTTATCTCTGATATTAAGATTTTCAACACCTCCCTCACTGAGCGTTTCCACATATCCCTGGATAGAAAAAAGCGGAGTTTTGAGCTCATGGGAAACATTGCCAATGTATTCTTTCCGGTAACTCTCCATTTTCTTCATCACTTCCATCTCGGTGACTTTCTGCTGGTTGAAATCGGAAAACCTCTCCCCTAACTCTTTAAGCGTGATATTCTCCTGATTGTCATAGACAATCTCTTCGGGTAAAATTTTAGAAATATTCCGTACCTGCTTTTTGGCATAATAACTGAAAAGCAGCTCCAGTACTACGTAATTGACGACAAACATTACCAACACACATAGAATAAAACCAATTTTAAAAAATGAGTTGTGGTCGTATTTTTCGTTGAGGGCATCAAAAATGATGACCAGAACAAGCATCACCAGTGTCAGCAGACATGATGAGATAAAACTGAGTCTGTAAAATTTCAATTTTACAAATATTTAAGGGGTTATAAGTAAAGATAGGATTTTTGAATTAAACAATCAGTTTATATCCGATTCCTTTTAAAGTCTGAATGGTATTAATTCCTAATTTCTCTCTAAGCCTTCTGATATGAACATCGATGGTTCTTTCCCCAACGATAACATCATTACCCCAGACTCTTTCCAGAATTTCTTCTCTTTTGAATACTTTTTCGGTATTTGAAGCTAAAAGGTACAGCAAATCAAACTCTTTTTTGGGAAGTAAAAACTGCTGTCCGCTTTTTGAAACCCTGAAATTGTCTTTATCGATTATTAAATCACCTACTTCAATTAATTTAGCATTATCTGAAACCTGAGAAGTCAGCTGTAATAAGGCATTTACTTTTGAGATCAGAATTTTTGGTTTGATCAGCTTAACAATGTAATCATTGGCTCCGGCCTGAAAACCTGCCAGCTGGGAAAACTCTTCGCTTCTTGCGGAAAGGAAAACGATAAGGCTTTTCTGAAGTTCTTTTATTTTACGCAGTTCCTGGCAAGTTTCGATACCGTCTTTTTCAGGCATCATGACATCTAATAAGATAAGATCCGGGATAATCTCTTTGGCTTTTTCGATACCTTCATTTCCGTTGGTGGCGGTAAATACATCATAGCCTTCTTTTTCTAAATTGTATGAAAGAATTTCGAGAATATCCAGTTCATCGTCAATTAATAGAATCTTTTTTTGGTTCATTTTCAATTTTTACATTTCAAAGTTAACAAATTTTAAGCAACATGCCGGATAATAAATTTCCATTCACATAAACTTAATATTAGGCCCCATTTCGTAATATTCCGTTAAGAAAAATTTAAAATTAACTAAACCATTTGCAGCCCATTTGTTTTATTTCTTTGCACCGAAAGAATCTACAAACTAAAGGAAGTAACATAATGAAAATTTATAAACTCAGCATTGCAGTCTTATTTTTATCAGGATCTGTATTTTACGCTCAGGAAAAGGTGCAGGATACAGTAAGGAAAGAAAAGAAAATTGAAGGGGTAGTAATTCAGGGAAGTACTAATAAGAAGACGGAAACTGCAGTCTTAGGTGAACAAAAGAGAGCGATCATCCAAAAACAGGCTATAAGCGCTGAAGAAATTTCAAGAAAAGGCATCTCAAATGTTGAGCAGGGACTTACAAAGGTAACCGGTATTACAACAGTAGAAGGACGTGGTCTTTTCGTGCGTGGACTTGAAGAAAGATACAATTATCTTTTAATCAACGGATTAGGATCACCATCAAATAACCCTTTTCAAAAAATCATTGCTTTGAAGCAATTCCCGACAGATGTTGTGGGTAAACTGAATATCTATAAAACATTCAACTCTAATCTTTACGGAGATTTTGCCGGTGCAACTTTCGATATTGAAACTTTAACATTAGATAAATCTTTCTCAAAGGTTGAATTTAGTGTGGGGGTAAATACTCTAAGTACTTTTCGGGATAATTTTAAAGTAGCTGAAGGAGCCAGTGGATTTGACGGATATCTGGGTCTTAATTCTAAAAACAGAAGATTGCCTAGTGAGGTTAGAGATTCAAGACCTTCTAATTATAATTTTACTGCGCAGGAATCACTAAATTCTTTCAAAGATTCTTGGAATGTCGATAATGTAAAATCTTTACCAAATACAAGCATTGGTTTTACGACGGCACAAAAAATTAAAGCTGGAGAAACAGGCAATCTGTCATTTTTGTTTTCATTAAATCAAGCCTCCAAGTATTCTTACCGAAATGGTGATAATAACCTGTTCCGTAATAATGGCCCGGTGATTGAAGCAAATAATATCTTAAATAAAAAATCTTACGAGTACGAAACCGAATCTTCCGTTCTTCTTGGATTAGGATATAAAAACAAAGGAACGAATGTAAACCTTAATGCTATTTATTTACAGAATTCCTCTAATATAATAGATGATTACGATGGTTTTAAACTTGGAATGGTAAATGATAGACGATTTTTCCGTACCAATCAGCAAGACATTTCAAAATTTTTGGATTTGCAATTGACAGCTTCACAAAAATTAGGTGAAAGACATTTATTTAAAGCTGGGGGCAGTTATGTAATGAATAATTATAGTCAGCCAGACAGAAAAATTTTCGAGCTTACTTATCCGAATAATTTTTCTAATGCTCTTATTTCCTACGGTGGTAACAACTTAGTTCGTCAGTATTTAGATGTTGATGGCAAATTTTATGGCTCAGCTTACGGCGAATATTCTGTTTTCTTAGGAAATAAAGGAGAACGTAAAGATTATCCGATGCAATTATCTATAGGATATAATGGCTTTACAGATGTGAGACAGAACTCTTACCGTTTTATTTTTGGAAATCCCGGAAACAATAACCAATCTTCTTTCATTAATATTGACAAGCCGCAAACAAGCTTCAATAGTGCTATTCTAAATAATCAGTTTCATTATGGAGAAGGAAGCGACAGCTACAGTTATCTGTCCAATATTTATCAGTTTGTAAATGCAGGTTATCTTAATTTTGATTATAAACCAACTGATAGTTGGGACATTTTAATCGGTGGAAGATTTGAAAATGACATGAGAATTGTTCGTTTTCATAGAAATGCAGATTCAAAAGTAACAAATCTTACTCCAAATAAAAATTATTTTTTACCATCGCTTTCCATTAAAAAAGCATTAAATGATAGAAATAATTTAAGATTATCTCTCAGCAAGACCATTACCCGTCCTGTGCTTATTGAGACAATGCCAATAGAGTACATCAACCCAGACAATACATCGATACTTGGTAATGCACAAATTCAGAATAGTGAAAACTATAACATAGACCTGAAATGGGAATACTTCCCAACCAATAAGGAAATGTTTGCAGTCAATTTGTTCGCAAAAAGAATAGATAAAGCAATTGAACGTGGCTTAAAATCTTCAGCGAGTGCGGGAGGTATTATTTTCACATTCCTAAACGCCGAAAAAGCTGATCTTGCAGGTGTTGAACTTGAAGGAATTTTAAGTTTGGGAAGAATTTCTGAAGCTTTAGACAAATTTACGTTAGGTGTCAATACTACTTTTATGTACTCTAATGTTGAAAGAAGCGAAGCACAATTGGAATTAGAAAAACCTGAAGGTTTTACCACTGATCAATTACGAAAAAGAGGCTTGCAAGGTGCTTCTCCCTACGTAATCAATGCAGACCTGAAGTATGAATATAAAAACCAGAGGAATTTCAGTAAAACATTTTCTTTAGTATATAATGTATCAGGATCAAAGATACTCACTGTAGGTGGTGCTGGATTAGATCATTATTATGAAAGACCTTTTCATCAGTTAGATTTTGTTCATCAGAATCAAATTGACAAAAACTGGACTATCAAATTTGGAGTTCAAAACATTTTAAATACCAAATACCGCGTGGAATTAGGAGACAACGGCTATCTCCCTCTACAAACAGCAGGTCTTACAGCCATTAATAACTTTTACAATGGTATCACATTCAATGCGACCGTTGGTTACACATTCTAAACTTACTTATTAAATTAAATATTACAACATAATGAAAACAAATCTTTTAACATTATTATCGTTATCACTACTTTTAAGCGTATCTTCTTGTACAATTGATATAAATGACGGCGATGGAGGAACAGTTACAACTCCGGGAACTACTGCTGGTGTATTACCAGAAGGTGGGAAATTATCAGGTGATATTACCTCTAATCTTACAATAAAAAAAGGAAACTATACATTAGAAGGAATTGTAAAAGTGGCGGACGGTGCAACACTGACTATTGAGGCAGGTGCAACATTTACTGTTTCTACAACTGTTTCATCTAGCTTAGTAGTATTGCAGGGAGGTAAAATATTAGCTTTAGGATCTGCATCGGAACCTATTGTTTTTACAACTGCTGCTAAAACAGCCGGTGGATGGGGTGGTATCACACTCTACGGAAGAGCACCTATCAAAGCGGTGAACGGTAATGCAACTGCAGTATCAGAAGACGGTAATGCAATTACTTATGGGGGTACCGATGCTAATTTTAGCTCAGGGATTTTAAAATTCGTAAGAGTAGAATATGCAGGTAAAAAAATCGGTGATGGTACTTCTGAAACCAATACATTTACATTCTATGCTGTAGGTGATGGCACAATTTTAGAAAATTTGGTAGCCTATAAAGGTACAGACGATGGTTTTGAATGGTTTGGAGGAACTGTAAGTGGTAGAAACCTTGTTTCTTATGGAAATTTTGATGACTCTTTTGACTGGCAAGATGCATGGAGTGGTCAAAATAACAGCAATTGGTTTGCATTCCAAACAGTAACAGGTAATTTCGGAATGGAAATAGAAGCGTCCGCAAATGTAGACAATACTCCTCCTAAAATTTCTAATATTACTTTAATCAGAGATACGAATACCAATCCTGAGGTTGCAGGATCTACAGAAATATCTGCAATTCAATTTAAAAGACAGGGAACCGGTGTTTTTTCTAATGTATATATAAGCGGGTACAAAAACTTAGGTGGTAAGAATGCTTATGCGGTTCTTATCCAGGATGATGCAACCAATACAAGCCAGGTTAACGCAAACCCAAGTAAAGTTGTGGTATCTCCATTAACTTATTTAAATTCAGATAACCAAGGAGTTTGGGGATATGCAGCAACAAACGGTGGAAAAACTTTCACCAATGCTACTACGGTAACCAAAGTTTCTTTACCAGCAGGAGCCTGGGCAACAGTAGACGGAGTTAATCTTCTTTCTGCATTAAATTAATTAAGTAATTAGTTTCTTCATATCAAATTGATAATCCCTCAGGAAATTTTCCTGAGGGATTTTTTATTAAAATAAATTTCCAAAGCAATTACATCATTTAACAATTAGTTGTTTATACTTTAACGCTGCTGCTTTATTTTATCCTGATCTTTACACTGTAAAAAAATCACAATTCCAAGAATTAAATTATCAGGATATTATCAGAGAGTCTAAATTTATTATTCCCTGATCATTTATCAGTAACACCAATAACCAAAATAACTTTTAATATAAAAACATGAGACCAACATTTATTCTGCTGTTTCTTGCAGTACTTTTTTCAAATTTTAAGGCACAGCTGAACGCCTCAAACTTTAAACTGGGTTTGGACAGAGAAAACAATCAAATACATTATGCCTTTAATCTTGAAGGTACTTATTTTAAGATTGAAGCAACTGTTTATAAAAATTCAATTTCGCCATCTAATATTATAGCCTACACAACTAAAGAAGATGACAGTGATTATCAACCCATCAATTATCCTCCCGGATATATCTTTACATCATGGTCCTATAAATATGATGATGCCTCTTACGAAGCTGCATCTCAATATATTTTAGTTCTAAATGCCTGGGACGTGGCAGGAAATCCAGTTTCTACCAGCGCAACATTAGCTTATACGATTCCAACTATTACAGCATCTGATCTTGTAATGTATCTGGATAAAGTCAACAAAAAAATACACTATTCATTTAAATTTGAAGGAACATATTTCAAAGTTGACACAAAAGTTTACAGAAATACAATCTCTCCATCAACATTAGTTGCATCTGGAAGCAGAGAAGATGACAGTGAGTATCAACCGATAAATTATCCTCCGGGAAATGTTTTCGCAAGCTGGTCTTATAATTATAATGATTCTGCTTATCCTGATGGCAGCAATATATACATCCTCATCATAAAAGCCTGGGAAAAATCCGGAATCCCAATTTATGTCACAAAAACATTATCTGTTGAAAAGACAATTCCGGGCACCTCTAATCCTAATCCTACCGCTACCAATTTAAAGATCGATGGATTTGTCATTACAGAACCCTTTAATAACAATAAAATAATTTTTGACTCTTACCATGCGAACCAATATCCTTCTCCTACAAAACTGGTACAATCTACCAAAACATATAATTTTAAAGTTACTGTAAGAAAAGAAGGTACAGCAGCACTTAATAATGTGAATCTTACTTTTTTACAGTATGATCAGTCATGGGGAACCTATCCAAATACTTCACCTGCATCACCTCAAAATAAACAGATTAATTTTGGTACAAATGACAATCTTAAAAGTGTAGATTTTCTTTCAAACATTATTAATTTTAACGGCTCGCAATTAATTACTCTTGGATTGGCATTTCATGTTGATAAAAACAGTGCTGTAGCCGAAACAAACGAGTCTGATAATTACAGAGTCATACACGTTCAGGGTTATCCGGCAGGAACTGTACTAAAATCAGCAAATTTTGGTGAAACCGAAGCATTAATCAGTGTTGATGTACTGGATGAAAAAGGAAAACATATTAAAACCTTAACCACATCAGAAAATGACACAGACCTTCTTAATGTAAAAAAACAACTGGAACCCGGCAACTATTATTTCAAAACAAATCGTAGTACCAAAAGGGTTAAAATTGAGAATAGGTAACTGGTTTATTCATATCCAATTGAT